>JANYIM010000293.1 GCA_025362055.1 Bacteroidota bacterium | reverse complement strand
AAAGAGGATCTAGGAAAAGCTAAACTGGTATCAGCTGAAATTACCGGGAAGTATAAAAAGTTTAAAGATGGCGGCCTTATCTCTTTTAAACTTAAAGATGACCTGCAGGTTGGTAGCCGGTTTACCGGCAAGGGCGTTACCATACAAGGACGGGGCTGGATCATTGATGGCAGAATATTAGTGGACCTGGGGTACGACAGGAACGTAATATTATATGATCTTACCAGTGAAAAAGGGATATCAATGTCTTCGCTGAAAAAGAAAGAAATGGTATTGCTAAAGGTGACAAAAAGCAATGAATAAAAATGCCCCGGATAAGATGGCCCCTTTATAAGGGTGAATCAGATAACCAGATTATCCACTTTGGTTCCAATGATTTTTTAGAGGCTTTCTTCCCAGTAGGTTTCTCTGCATCACTTGCATATTCTATCCTCCCTCCTTTTGCCTTTTCAAAAGATTGGGGTGCAATCTTTAATTGATAATAACCCCTTGCAAGCGCTTCATCTTTATTCGCCTTGCTCAGGTTAAAAAAAACTATCCTTCCATAATACTTAGGGAAACCCTTTTTTGTGATCGTGATATTATAAAAAGGATAATCATCATCCGCCAATTGACTGTGCTGGCCTTGTGTTTCAATAGCATTATATTTCCAGGCCTTTTTACTGGCCTTCAGGCCTATTATTGCTAAACTGAACAATTCACCCTGTTTTACCGCAACAGCTTTATCTGTAAATGTAATATCAAAATCATCCATTATTTTTCCCTGGTCAAGTGAATAGGGCAAGCCCTTGCTTCCGCCACATGCTGCCAGGCTTATTATAACCAAAGAATAAAACAGTTTTAGCAGAACTTTTGAATGTCTCATACCTTTTAATTTTGAAATACTTGTAGTTAAAGAATCATTGTTATACTGATTGCAAAGTATTGGTTTTTTTGCAATGATATAAAAAAAAGTCCTATCCATGTATATTAATATAAAAAATATTCATTTTACATATATATAATAAATAGGGATTCACCAGTTAGAAGCCTCTTCTCTCGTTTTAAATTGTTCAGTTAAAATGAGTATAAACGGAATTCTATGCTCTGGTAGAGCGCTGTTGCCCGGCATTGTGAAATAATAATCTGACCGCAACATTCGAAGTTTCTCCAATGTAGTATTTATTGTCTTTCTGGCTTTGCAAGATGTAAACGAAATGCCGCATAAAAAAATCTCCACTAATGTAGAGATTTTATGTCGGGATGACTACCGCCAGTCCGAACCTTATTGTAAATGATTTGAAAATGTTTTTCGCTATAAATCCCTGAAATTAGGTATTCTCCAGTCGTCCTATTGCCTTTATCCTCGCTATTTCCACCCTTTGCGCCGCGATAAGAAAAATGATGCAGTTCGAACCTTTAAAATGAACACAATGTTTAGTTTAGTTCCATGTCTGATTAGCAGTATCGGGGATAATCAAAAATGCAATCCGGATGAAGATTTCCATCATAATGATGCGAGTACAGTACCTAAAACTCCAAAAATAAAAGAGGTCCCAAATATTTACAACCTCATTAATAACTGAATTTTATTTCTTTACAAACTGATTGGTTATTCTTTGGCCATTTGATAGGATAGATAAGAAATAAGCACCAGATTTAATTTCGTTGATATTCCAACTTCTTTGATAAGCACCTGTATATTGCAGTTGCTCCTCTTTTCTCCAAATAATTTGCCCGCTTGTTGAAGTTATCTGATACAATATGGGGCCTTGCCCGGCTACAAAAGATACATTCAGATCACTTTGAACAGGATTAGGATACAGGTTTGCAGATTGTGGGTTGGGGTTTGGCCCATTTTTGAAAAGTTTTATTGTATTTGAATATTTAACGATCCCGTTTCCTTCAATGGCTTTAATTCTGTAGAAGATACGTGCGTCAACAGGTCTATATGTAAAGGAATACGATGGATTCTCTGATGCAATTATGGTTCCGGCTTTACTAAAATGAACAGCATCTGTTGATATTTCAATTTCCATATTTACCGAAACCGACAAAGACTTTGTATATTCCCATTGCAGTTCGTTATTATTTCCACTCCATTTTCCCCTTAATAAAAAATTGGTGAGTGGTAATATAGAATAGTAAGGTTGTGTCCACAAACCTCTTCCATGTGTGGCTGCGGCAACCAGTCCATCGGAGGCCCTGTACCGCAACATATCGGTGCGCACGGTTGGAAAAGTAGGGCTGGGTAACCACGACGTGCTGTTACCATTGATCAATGTTGTAATATACACTCCCGCTTCCGTTGCGATAATTGCCTCGTCATCACGCCCCGGTACAAACATGCACCACCTGACCGGCATATCCGGCAGGTTCCCATCAATATTTGTCCATGAAGTTCCGCCGTTGCTGCTCAACCAAATGTGTTGTATACCATAATTTGAAAAGCAAGTCATTAAATAATTGTCCGTTGAACCTACTGCGATGCAGGAAACAGTAACATTAGAAACCGGCATAGAAGCGCCTTTGATACTGGTAACTGTTGGAGCAGCTGTGTTTGCAGCTGCCACCTTTAGCAACTTGCAGGTACCACCGTAAGCACCATTATTATAATCGTCTGTTCCCATGTAGACAAGATCTGAAGTGTATGGTGATACCGTTACTGCGCTTATAATATTATTGTTTAAAGCAATTGTTACAGGTGTAAAAGTATTTCCGGTCCGGGGATTATCCCATCGTAAATAGGTGCTGGAGGTATTTGCTCCATAAATTTTGAAATTTGTATTATCATAGTCCCAGGGGTTAATAAACTGGCCGGTACTGTTACTATAAAAAACATTAGACCAGGTAGCACCCCCATTGGTACTTTTTTTAAAATCATTAAAAACATACGAACCAAATTGATAGTTAGGATCATTCTGATCAATGGCTACAAAAGCTCCATCACCACCAGTAACTTCTACAGAACTTCCTAAGCCTGCATTGCTGAATTGGTGAACACCATTATCTTGAGCTCCCGCTAAAAAATAATTTGTAGAAGTTGGATGGATGGCGCAGGAATAAAATTGTTTTAAACGAAGACCTACGTTACGGTCACGTATTGTTGCCCCCTTATCACTTGAATAATGTAATCCGCCATCGCAACCAATCAGTAATTTATTTCCGTTGTCGTACCATTTAATGATGTGCTGATCAGCATGCACATATTGATACCCGGGAGTAGTTCCGAACCAGTGAGAAACCTGGGACCAGGTAGCGCCTCCGTCAGTCGTTCCATAGCAATCGAGGCTTCCAACAATAACGTTATTATTGTTGGAAGGATCTATATCTACAGCAAGGCAAAACCATCCCTGGCCATTACCAAATACCGGACTAGACCCTGTAGCTGACCAATTGGCTCCTCCATCAGTAGATTTATATATTGTAGGGACATTATAACTGGCACTGGTTGCCGGAAGTGCATAGAGGACAGATCCTGAACAAGCTATTTCAGTTCTCGTAACATTACTGGTAGGAAAACCAACAGTTGCTGTGCGCCAGTTTCCTACAGAAACTGCAGTAGTGGTTGTTGAAGGGTTATCTGTGAAGTAATAATAGCTGGTCACTTCAAATAATCCGAGGGTTATGTGCATCCTTCCGGTATTGCTGATCTCCAGATCAGTTGACCTTACCGAACCCGAAGTTGATGGAGTAATATTTGTCCAGGTTGACCCGCCATTTTTGGATCTTAAAATACCGTTACCCCTGTCGGCAAGATAAATATAGCCTGATGCATCACAGGCTATTTTCGCACAGTGAAGGTAATTTGTTGTAGAAGGAAGCTGGCTCCAGGAGGCGCCACCATCAATACTTTTCCAGACACCAAAGCCTTTTATTGCATCATTATTATAATAAGCTTCACCTGTGCCAAAATACATAACGAGGGAATTTGTTGGATCCTGGCAGATGGATGTAATAGCCATGTTGGCAAAAAAATCATTTACTAAAACCCAGTTGGCGGGACTTGCCGTAATATCTGTGGTTTTCCATAAGCCGCCATCAACCCCCCCAATAAAAACAGTCTTCCCTGTTGCGTCAGCAGCATCCACCAAAATTGCCCTGATCCTTCCTGATGTGACACCGCCATTGGCCCTGGAATTCGCGTTGGACGGACCAATTGCATCACTGTTTGGGCCACGCTCTGTCCAATCACCATAGCCGACCACAATTTGGAAAGGAACCAATTTTTTTGTAGAGTCGGTGTATGATATAGCACTTACAAGTCGATCTGTTGGTACAGTGCCGGTTAAAGGATCCCTGGTTCGATGAAAGTCAAATTCAGAAGCCTTATCGGGTCCGTCATAACCCTCAATAGAAAGATCGCCAGAAGTTTTTATGTGTGAACAACCGCTAACAAAGAAAAAAAATTGTAGCTTAAAAAAAAACCAGCATGCCTTTTTAGAGTAAAATTTCGTCATAGGTTTCTTAGATAAAAATATTTAAAAAAATTGCGAGAGACAATATTTCCTTTGTTGCCGCCCATTCTTTGACCCTCGCTATCTCAGATATGCTGCCTCTCAAACGACCAGCGGCTGAACTGCGCTACTGAGGGTTGCAAACTGAGCACTAAAATTGATACAATTACCTGCTTAAGGAGATATTTACAACACTAGATGGACATAAGTGCCTGGGAGACATAAATTAATAGCAGGTTCCAAGTAATAAAAAAAAGCTACGCTAATAGTCGATTAGCGTAGTAGTCGGGATGATCCCGATTTCGATCGGGACGACCCCACGCCCCCCAGACGTGTGCCCCGCCAACGGCGGGGCTACATCCCTGATATTAATCCCTTAAATGCATTACCCCCCTTCCAACTTTTAATTTGCTTTTCTCTTCTCAAAGCTTCTTTCCTTGTTTCAAATTGTTCAATTAAACTAACTTTAAACGGAATTCTATTTCTGGTAGAATGCTGTTGCCCGGCATTATGAAATAATAATCTCGCTGCGACATCTGAAGTTTCACCAATATAATATTTGTTGTCCTTTTGGCTTTGCAAGATGTAAATGAAATGAGGCATAAAAAAATCTCCACTAATGTAGAGATTTTCTGTCGGGATGACTACCGCCAGTTCGAACCTCACAATAAAGGATTTAAAGCAGGTTTTAGAATATTGATTTAACACCAATGTGGTATTCAATTTTATGCATCTGTGAACCAGGTGGTTGATGAATACCTATTGACACACTATTCGGGTAATTAGAAGTGGGCTCGTGGTTCCGGCTGGTAAAAGACCACGCCGGGGCATTCTGAATAGGAATGGTCTTAATCGTGGAGAGGCAGGCATACCAACCACGGCCGGAAAAATAATTATTGTTCTTCAGATATTTCATCTACCTTACCGATGTTACCAACTGTGAACCAGTTTTCATTTCTTCTCTATAATCCCAAAAAGAAAATTTAAGATCCTCTATTTTGACTGATTTGAGCCCATTAGACAGGGGTTCAAATGAGCGTAGTTTTTTCTTTAGCTTTTAAAACATCGTTTATGATAAAGACCTTTTTGCTTTTGCCATTGGCATTATTATTTATAACTGCCGGTGCCCAAATCAAACTTACACCAGAGATTATTGCGGCCGGGGGAGGTGTTGGGCAATCTGCAGGGATCAGCCTGGAATGGACGCTGGGAGAGGCTTCCATCGGGCAGGTGTCTTCTTCGGACAGGCTATACACTGTTGGTTTTCACCAGCCAGTTTTGATCATCGATGTTGCTAAAACAGAAAAGATCAAAACGCCAGGGATCACTGTTTTTCCCAATCCTGTTAAGGACAAATTGAAAGTCGAGATCAACCGCGTCAATTTGGAGAACATTACATTGGTGCTTTGTGATATGCATGGCAGAACGCTTGCTCAAAAAACGGTTTATGGAGTATCCAACATGGCCGAAATATCATTCATGCAATGCTTGCCGGGCATTTACCTGCTCCGGGCATATGATGCTAATAAAAAACTGATAAATACTTTTAAGGTCACAAAAGGAAAATAACCGCCACCATTTAAAAATAACCATTATGAGAAAGATAGTATTATTGATGATCGTAACAATTTGTGCATTCATGAACAGTTATGCGCAAAAGGTACCAGCCGGCATGAAATACCAGGCAGTTGCCCGCAGTTCAACCGGGGAGATACTTCCCAATCGGTCGATCACATTGCATATTGACCTGAAAGGTGATCCTGCAAATGGATCCGTGATTTATTACAGTGAAGAACATACCGTTACGACCAACCAATTGGGCCTTTTCGATCTTGTAATAGGTGAAGGCAAAAACGTTGGCGGTACATTTTCTGATGTACCCTGGAGTTCTGAGAATATATGGATGGGTGTTTCATTAAAAGACAAAGGAGTAGATTTTTCTGCTGTATCAGAAAGCCGTTTGCTGGCGGTGCCTTATGCTTTTTTTGCTACTACTGCAGGACAGATCTTAGGTGGTACGCCAACACCAACTCCTACTACAGCGAGCTCAAATTTTGGACCAGGGCAGTCTTCAAGTAGTAGCTGCCACTGCCAGGGCGGACTTTCCCAAATAAAAGTATTGTACCTCGGTCCTTCGGCCGTTACCATTAAAGTATACCGTAATCAAAATCTTACAGACCTGATAACCACTTTCACTGCTGTAAATAACGGTGCTATATTAACGGTGAGTGCCGCCAATTTACCAGGTGGCAAATTCCAGGATAATACTTATTTCAAAGTGCTGGTTACGGGAATAGATGTAGCTGTGATGCCTACTCAATGTGAAGAAGAACATGAACCATGGGAAACAGCATTAGGTGAAACATTTGGCAATTTCTCCATGTTATCGCACCAGGATAGAAATAATCACACGGAATGCACCGTATGTGATATGAAGCCCGATTGGAAAAATGGGGGAAATGCTTTAATGGATATGTGCAACATGATGGGCACAAAAAGCTACACAGATCTTGTATTAATCACAAATAATATCGAAAGGTTAAGGATTACAAAGGATGGAGATATCAATATTGCAAATAGCCTGCAGGCTGGAAATAACCTGACAGTTAAAAACAATGTTTACCTGAATACAACAGGAGGAAGTACTGTCAATAATGGCCCGTTAACAGTGGCTAATACGAGTCCTTCTTATCTTACCGGGTCTTTAACTGTTGACAAATTAACAAAGCTAAACGATGCTACTGAATCCACTTCACCAACTACTGGTGCTTTGGTAGTAACAGGCGGCGTTGGAATTGGAAAGAGATTAAATGTAGGAGGGATGGAGAAGGTATTGGATACTACCCAGTCCACTTCACCAACTGCAGGTGCTTTAGTTGTAACAGGTGGGGCAGGCATCGGAAAAAACCTGAATGTAGGAGGTGCCTCAGCTATTGCGGGCAACACAACTATTGGCGGTAGTTTAACAGTA
>JANYIM010000279.1 GCA_025362055.1 Bacteroidota bacterium | reverse complement strand
TGGAATAAAAGATAAAGAAAGTTTCCTTGCTGCGGCACAATATTCCAATGGGGCCATCATTGGCAGCGCTTATATTAATGCGTTGAAAAACAGTGTAGATATAGCCCAAAGCACTAAAGATTTCTTAAATGCGATCACCCGGTAAGCCAATTTGCAAAAAACCAAGTAAATTGCGGTTTAAATAATAATTATGAGGCGAATCTTTACTCTTTTTTTCTTATTGCCGGTTGTTGCTTTAGCCCAGGTTAAAAACAAACCTATGGTAAAGGCAAAACCCAAAACAGCCACCACGGCCACTATTTCCAAGCCTGCTGATAGCTTTATCATTACTGGTACTGTAACGGGTTTTCCGGATGGTACGCCTGTTGCGTTGCTGAATGGGCAAACCGGGGCATCCGAAATTGAATCAACGATCCAGAAAAATAAATTCTCCTTTACCGGCAAACAGCCCATGCCTGATTTTAAGATCATATTGTTTAATAAAACGCCGCCTTATATCACTTTGTTTTTGGATAACAGCGCAGTAAAAATTACGGGCACAAAAGATAAGATCGATAATGCGGTAGTGACTGGTTCAAAGTCTAATGCTGAATTCGAAGCATTCAATAAAGCGTTGGCGCCATATAGATCTGTTTTTGATGAAACTTCACCATATGATTCAGTGGCAGTGAGCAAAGCCTTACTCATCAGTGGTGAGTTTGCCCTGCAACATCCCAGTTCTTACATCACGCCGTTGGCCATCATCCGTTTCAACCAGATCGCTGATGATCCTGCCAAGACAGAGATATTGTTCAATGCATTGCTTCCCGAGGTAAAGGCATCCAACATGGGTACTTATGTTAGCCAGTTAATATCAGATGCGAAGAAAAATGCAATAGGTACGGTATTGGCTGATTTTACAGAATCCGATACTACCGGCAAACTTGTAAGCCTTTCTTCTTTACGCGGCAAATATGTATTGGTGGATTTCTGGGCTTCCTGGTGCGGCCCCTGCAGGCAGGAAAATCCAAATGTAGTACAGGCATTCAATAAATTCAAAGACAGGAATTTTACCATTCTCGGTGTTTCACTGGATAAAGCCAAACCGGCATGGATAGACGCAATTAATATGGATAACCTCACATGGACCCATGTAAGCGACCTGCTGGGATGGTCCAATGCAGCTGCATTGCAATACCAGATATACAGTATCCCGCAGAATTTTTTACTTGATCCGGAAGGAAAAATATTAGGAAAAAATTTAAGGGGCGCTGCACTGGAAAGGAAACTCGCAAAAGTGTTGAAGTGATATTGTGACCAGCTTCAAGGATCTATTCAACTTCGATGGCACAGTTTATCCGCAATAGGCGGGCACTCTTGTACAAAGAGTGCTAATTTGTCGTATGCTTCAACTGTCTCTTATACAGCTGCACCGTATTCTCCAATCCCAGATAGATTGCATCACATACCAGCGCATGGCCGATGGATACTTCCAGTAAGCCGGGTATATGCTGTGAAAAATATTGGAGGTTCTGTAGGTCCAGGTCATGGCCCGCATTGATGCCAAGTCCCAACTCATTTGCCTTAACAGCCGCTGAAATATAAGGTGCTATTGCCGCTTGCTTATTGCCCATGGCATATTCCCGTGCATAAGCTTCAGTGTATAGTTCGATCCTGTCTGTGCCAGTAGCTTTTGCACCTTCGATCATTTCCACGATGGGGTCAACAAAAACAGAAACCCTGATACCCGCATTTTTAAAAATACTGATCATATCCTGCAGGTAATGTAAGTGTTCAATGGTATTCCACCCATGGTTAGAAGTGACCTGGTCGTGGCCGTCCGGTACAAGGGTTACCTGCGACGGTTTATTGGCCAGGACCAGGTCAACAAAACTTTGTTCAGCGCAATTGCCTTCAATATTAAATTCGGTTGTGACCATTTCTTTCAGCGCATACACGTCAACGTAACGTATATGCCTTTCATCCGGCCTTGGATGAACCGTGATGCCATCAGCCCCAAACCGCTCTATGTCTTTTGCAGACCGCAACAGATCGGGGTTATTGCCCCCGCGGCTATTACGCAGTGTGGCCAGTTTATTGATATTCACGGAAAGCTTCGTCACCCGTATAAATAATTTAGCCTGTATTAATTGATCTTAAAACTGTCTACGATGGTTTTAAAACTTTTTTGAAACCTGTCAAATGTTGTTTTTAAGGCCGTGCAGGTAATTACATAACCAATATCATTTTTTACAAGAAAATAGGCTGTATTCTTCAGGTCATAACCCGAATAATTGAAGCCATACACCAACACTTCAACAGCTTCGCCACCAAGGGTTGATTCCGTATCGGATAAAAATTCAATGCTCGAGATCTGAGCTGCCATGGTACTGCGGTTAGAGGTAACATATCCCTTAAGGTCATATCCTTTGGCACTTTCAGTAACCACATTCACATTTTCTTTAAACTTATCGCTATTCCCATCATCTGGCGATGTTAGGGTGGTAAGTTTTGCGCCTGATATAACAGTATCTTTTTTAGACCACCCATCCGGTGCTGTTATGGAAAAAGTTCCTGAGCCTGCATTAACCCCGGGATGTTCATCCACCATTTTCTTTACGTCTGGTAAGGTGGTTGTGGCTTCTTTGTCTTTTTTTGCGCTGTTATTACAAGCGGAAAATGTAAAACAGGCAAACGCAACCAGTATTGGTGCAATTAATTTTTTCATGAGTGTTTAGTTTAGATTGGTTTAAAATTTTTCTATTTTAATTAAAGTTACGCCATGGGCCGCAACCTTTGTTGAAAACATGCTGTGAAAATCTCCCAGGTTTTTTTGCCGCCACAGGTCCCTTACTTTAAAGTTATCGGTAAGGCCTAGGTTATTCCAGTAAAAACGCACTACATCATCTTTGCCCGATACATTAAATATAGCCATTGCCTTAGTGCCATCTTCAAGGTCTTTCAGCCATACCTGGTAAGTAGTTGTTTTAATTACCTGCTGTGCCTGTTTGCCAAGCGGGTCCTGGTCAACAGCGATCACTTCATCATTAGTAAGTAGGTTCAGGGTAAAATTATCAAGCTTACTCAGGTCACAGCCAATTAAAAGAGGAGCGCTTAACATACTCCACAAACTTACGTGCGTGTATTGTTCATCAGGCGTTAACCTTGTTGGATGTAAATGATCTCCCCAACCAAGTTGTCCAAGTATCATCATATCCGGATCATTCCATCTTCCCGGCCTGGCGTAACTGTATTGTTCTGTTTGTTGAAATCCAATGCTGCTCAGGCTTGCCCAGGTATCTACAATATCACCGGTGGTGCGCCAGCAATTACCATTTACCGTTGCACCCCATTTCCACACCTCTTTCATTCCATACTGGCAAAGGCTGTAAACGATATCACGGCGCTGTGCATGCAATGCTTCCTGCATTACTTCGTAAGGTTTTTTGTAGGAGGCTAAAGAAGAATCCTTCTCATAATGGATCTTACCATAACTGCACCAGTCATATTTTAAATAATCAATTCCCCAATCGGCATAGGATTTTGCATCCTGTGATTCATGTTCATAGCTACCAAGGTATCCACCACATGTTTTGGGGCCAGGGGAGGAGTAGATGCCGAATTTTAATCCATTGTTATGTAACCAGTCACCCAATTTTTTCATGTCCGGGAATTTTTTATTGGGCAATATCTCTCCCTGCTCATTACGTTTATCAACTTCCCATCCGTCATCAATATTCATATAGGTCCAGCCATGGTCTATCAAACCTTTATCCATCATGGCTTTTGCGGATGCCCTTAGTTTCTCATCACTTACACTCAGGCCCCAGCAGTTCCAACTGTTCCATCCCATGGGCGGGGTAAGTGCAAGGAGGTCATTGCATTTTACGGTGAATGCCCTTTTAGCCGTACCAACGGTATTTTTTACAACAAGGGTCATTGTAAGGTCACCGGTCTTTTTAATGGTGCCTGTTATCACCCCGGTTGCTGCATCTACGTGTAAGCCTTCGGGTAAGTTATCTACACTGTACTGCAGCGGTTTTTTACCCGTTGCCGGAATTTTAAAAAGAAAGGGCGAATTGGGGCGCACGCCAAAAACGCCAGCCCCGTTTATCCTTGGTGAGGCAGTTGGCACCGGTGTTAAAATATAAGGAACGATCTCGGTAAGCGGGATTATTTTTTTTGTGTTACTTTCCTCAAATTCATAGAATATATTATTCCGCTCTGCCGGGGCAAAAGAAAAAGAGAGATCCAATTTTTTCCCGGGCATAACGGTAACGGGTATGGTATGTTTATCGGCCTTATCATTGTTTACATCAATAATGGTATACGATAGCGTACCGCTGATCTTTTGAGCGAAGGAGTTCACCAATGCAATATCTTTTTTCGCTTTGCCTGCTGAAAGGAATTGAACCGGGGCGCTGTTATCGATCTCAATGCCATCAACAAGGTCGATCATGCTTACAAAAGGCGTTGTGCCATAGATACCGCCCGGGCCGCCACCGTCGTAAACCCTTACGGAAAGAATGTTCTCACCACCCCAGTTCAGGTAAGGGCTGTTGGCTGCGATATGAAATTCCTGCTGCTTATCCCAGGTGGTTATATAGCCTTCTTTATCGTCGGGGAAAGAGCCCGACTTGCCGATCTTTATAGCATTGAAATAAACTTCACAGGCATCATCGATCTTGCCCAGTGATATCCGTACAGAATCCTTCCAAAAGGAATTGGCCCTTACTGATGGCTGAATGATCACATGAAAACGATACCAGGCATAACCGTCATAATTGGTAAAGCCTTGCCCCTCCCAGGTTTCCGTGGTATTTAATTCCACCCATTTGGTGTCTTCGTAATAAGGGTAACTGTATGCAATATTATCGCCAGTGATGAATTTAGCCGTGGGGAACTCAATTTTTTGAGCCAATGCCATTGTTGAAATAAAAAGGAAAAAGGAAACAACTATCAGCTTCATATTATTTGCATTTATACAAATTTAGTTATTTGATACCTATAAAAAGCCCCGGGCTAAGAATAGCTCAGGGCTGTATTTATTCACCTTTTAAAAAAATATTATTAATAGCGATAATGTTCTGCTTTGAACGGTCCTTCTTTTGAAATACCAAGATACGAACTTTGTTCAGAACTCAAAACATCCAGCACCACACCAATTTTTGCAAGGTGCAGGCGTGCCACTTTCTCATCCAGTATCTTTGGCAGCACATACACTTTGTTCTCATATTTGGAAGTGTTCGTCCACAGTTCAAGCTGTGCTAAAGTTTGGTTGGTGAAAGAAGCGCTCATTACAAAAGAAGGATGGCCCGTGGCACAACCTAAATTCACCAAACGCCCTTCTGCCAAAATGATCACATCTTTACCATCGATCGTGTACATGTCTACCTGCGGCTTGATGGTATTTTTTGTATCTCCGTAATTGGCATTCAACCAGGCCATATCAATTTCAATATCAAAGTGGCCAATATTACAAACGATCGCTTTGTCTTTCATTGAACGGAAATGTTTTTCTGTAATCAGGTCGCGGCAACCGGAAGCAGTAACAATGATATCAGCTTCTTTTACAGCTTCAGCCATTGGTTTTACTTCAAAACCTTCAATAGCAGCTTGTAAAGCACAAATAGGATCTATTTCAGTTACTATTACTCTACAACCAGCTCCTTTTAAGCTAAGTGCAGATCCTTTACCAACATCACCATATCCACCAACTACTGCAACTTTACCAGCCATCATTAC
>JANYIM010000264.1 GCA_025362055.1 Bacteroidota bacterium | reverse complement strand
GAAGAAGTATTTGTTGTATGCAGATTTTACCTCCTCCACCCCTTAACGGTGGAACTTTAGAGTGATCCAGATCGTTACAATTATATAGAAGCGCAGACATGGAAAAAAATAATGAAAATTCAAACCAGCTTACACCAGGCCCTCCCTTCGGGAAGCTCGGAGACCTGCGGATCATTTTCATGGGAACACCGGATTTCGCTGTTGCTTCATTAATCAAGCTTGTACAGGCAGGTTGCAATATCATTGCTGTCATCACAGCTCCCGATAAAGCCGCAGGCCGCGGCTTGCAGTTACAACAAAGCGACGTAAAAAAATATGCCATTGAAAAGGGATTACAGGTTTTACAGCCCGAAAAATTAAAGAACCCAGGATTTTTAAATCAGCTGCAAGCCTTGCACGCAGACCTGCAGGTAGTGGTTGCATTCAGGATGCTACCCGAACTGGTATGGAACATGCCGCCAATGGGGACCATCAACCTTCACGGTTCATTGTTACCCCAATACCGCGGCGCGGCGCCCATCAACTGGGCCATCATCAATGGAGAAAAGGAAACAGGTGTTACTACATTTAAATTACAGCAGGAAATTGATACCGGCAATATTTTATTATCTGAAAATATCCTGATTGGTGATGATGAAACCGCAGGTGAATTGCATGACAGGATGAAAGAGATCGGTGCAGCACTATTATTAAAGACGGTAAAGGGAGTTGCAGAAGGCAACATGCATGAATTGGTGCAGGACAGATCAGCCGGAAGTGAATTGAAACATGCTCCAAAATTAACTACCGAAACATCCAGGATAAACTGGAACAAACCGATGAATGAGGTACACAATCTTGTACGTGGATTAGATGCTTCTAACGCTGCGTTTACATTCCTTAATGATAAAAAATTAAAGGTCTATAAAGCCAGGGTTAATGAAACGTTTAAACCAGCCGGCGATCCGGGAACAATTGATACAGATAAAAAAAAGTTTTTAAAATTTGCCTGTAGTGATGGCTACTTATCGATCCTTGAATTACAACTGGAAGGCAAAAAGAAAATGGGCGTTGAAGATTTTTTACGAGGATATCGTTTTTAGGCCATCTGTAAAATGGTTGACAAAAAAATGCAAGCTATAAAAACCGCTCAGCTTTTATAACTTGCATTCACTATTTTACATGCTTTATTTTATCTTCAGCTTTTCCAGCAACGCCTTGCTCAACGCCTCTTTGGGAACAACCAGGCTAATGGTGTTGATCGCAAAATAAGATTCGGAAACATTGATGTATCCGTGATCAGGGCCAATATCGCCCCATGAGTTCTTCACTAAAAAATAAGTTTTACCCGATGATGATTTTTCTATCCCGGTAATATGCATCAGGTGATCATCCTGCGTAGTAAGATTTTCAAATAATTGCTGGCGCTTTGCAGCATCCCATTTCCCTTCTGTTGCATTACCTGCATTTACCATTGCCTTATCGATCATTTTAGCTTTGGGATCCGGCAAAACAGCTACTCCGCGGCTTTGCATAAATCCTTCATTACTTACATCAGCATCCCATAATACCGAGTAACCGCCTTTGAGCGCATCCTCCACTAATTGTATCATTTCATTCAATGGCAAATTGTAATAAGATCCATTGCTAAAGTTATCGGGCACTTCTAAAATGAACGGTGCATAGTAAGGGTGATGCGTGAACGAAGTGATATTTACATAGTCATTGGAATTAAATTTCAATACTTCGCTGCCAAAAGATTTTGGCGTATAATTTTTCCCTTTATAATCAAAATTTTCAGGTGGCACACCAATGCCATCATCCAATATTTTTTGATAACCCGCTATCCAGTTCTCCGGTAAGGGGACGACCTTTAAAATACTATCAAGGTATTTTTGTAAGTCGCCAACCATCTTGCCATGGTTGTGCATTTTGTCGCCGGGTTTTAATCCACTGTATGCGCTTTCCGGCTCTGCACCATAAGTAGCAATAGCCCTTATCAGGTCGTGACCCAGTCCGCCTTCACCAAACTGTGCATGGCCCTGGCGTAAAACATAATTCCTTGCTTTTTCCAGGTAAATATTTCTAACCGTGAACATCTCGCTCAGGTCCAGCTCTCCAAGATTTTTCTTCAGGCACTGGCTTTCTATCATGGATGTAGAAGAAAAACACCAGCAGGTGCCAGTCATCGCCTGGTTTTTTACCGGCGTTGCGGCAATGGACTTCTCAATCGTAAAAAATTTTGATGAAGTGGCATTTGCATCCACCTGTGCCATTGAAGACGCAACTACTATAGTTGAAACTGATAAGAGAAATATCTTTTTCATGTTTTTATTTTGAATAGTTAAGTGTGCAATTGAAATTATTTTCGCCTCCCCCCAGTTCATCAGCAGCTGCATTGCTTAAACGGATCAATAAGCCTGCATTTTGTTTTATATCGGGCATTACGTCCAGTACTTTTGCATAGATAGACCTACCGGTTGCGGTATTGGTTATTTTAATGACAGTACCCGGCGCTACATTATTATGCAAACAATAATATTTCCCATCCTTCCAACCACTGGTACTTTTAAAAACCCCGGCCAGGCCATCTTCTTTAGTTATTACGATGCCATTGGTTTGTGAATCAAATAAACTTTTGAATACACCACCATTAAAATCTGTTCCAGGATCGGTTACCGGCTTAACAACAGCAGGTTCTTTTTGCAGTATTACCGAGTCTTTCTTTTCCACTTCTGTAACTACCTCTTTATTTTCATGCTCGTTTTTTGCTGCCGGTTGTTCAGTTATTACCCGTTTTTTTTCAATGACCCGTTTTTTTTCAGGGGGAATTACAGTCGCCACGTTTTCATCTTCCGCTTTAACAGCCGCCGCTTTCGTTGCAATAGCTGATTGGTCTTTTTTCACTTTCAGGTAACCCACGATCAGCTTAGTTCCTATGCCAACTGCATCTGTCTTGATATTATTCATTTTTTTTAAAGCCTCCACCGGCAGTTTATTATGGCTAATGCCGATCCGGTACAACCCTTCTTTTTCTTTTACGGTATAATAAAGCGGGACAAGTGTTTCATCTGCAGCTTTCGTTGTTTTTTGAGAAAAATTCGATGCGCCTAATGGGATCTTTAAAACCTGGCCGGGATTTAATCCCTTTTCCATGCTGATCTTATTGAACGGGGCAATTTCCTTTGGGCTGATATTGTACAAGCGCCCGATACTATAGAAATTTTCTTTTGCAGCAACGGTATGGTTAAGATAGAGCGCAGGCGATGTGCCCTCAACCATCAATGACCCATCCTGTGCTTTTGCAAAAAACGGCAAACAAATAACAAAAAATAAGATGCGCTTCATTCAATATAAATTTTCGGTGCAAAGATGCGAAAATTTGTTGGTTGCGGGCACTATCTTTTGTTAAGAATGCGCCAGGCTTTGGGATAATAATTATTTATGCGGTTGGGTAAGATCTTTATCCAGCCAAGCGGAAGTTGTTGGTGCGTAAGCAATGACCATCCTTTTCCTGATGCCGGCAGTTTTATTTCTTCCAGCCGGAGATATTGCAGGGATATTGTTTTATCTGCTTCAACAGATCCGACAGAAGGGCTGATGGCCGTACTCAGTGCAAGTTCATGATCGGGGATCAACTCATTACGAATAACTGTCCCTAATTTAATACCTGCTTTTTTTATATAAAGCGCCGCTTGAATTACCCGAAGTTCTTTTTCAAGATGCAGGGGCATGGCAAGTACTTCGTCTTTTTGTTTAATGAAGAAAAAATCATCGGGCGTTTTTAAATACGGTTTTACAACATCGGCCTCTTTTGATGATAACATTACTGATTTGTTTTTAAGGCTCCCGGTTCCCGGCGCCCGATCAGCTACTCCCGGTTTTTTAAATACTGCTATAAAAAAACCCTCTCCTTTAACTTTATCAGGATAAAAACGATATCCATATGTTTTATTTTTTTCACTTATCGTTTCAATAATACCCCATGCCTGGTGAATTGCCAATGGCAAACTGTCAACTGCAAATTGCTCCGCAAGCCAATCACCAATAGCTTCATCTTCGCTTTTAGAATAAGAGCAGGTAGAATAGATCAATACGCCGCCTTCTTTTAATGCCGGCATAATATCTGCCAGGATCCTTTGCTGCCGCTGGCTACAGAGGGCTACATTATTTTCACTCCATTCTTCAATTGCATCTGGATCCTTTCTAAATAAACCGCTGCCGCTGCAGGGTGCATCCACCACGATCACATCAAAATAATTTTCCAGTCGTTGAAAATCCTTAGGGTCATTATTAGTAACAACAACATTTGCAGCTCCCCATTTGGTAATATTTTCTTCCAAAATACTTACCCTTGTTTTGATCAGTTCATTGCTTACCAGTAAACTTTCTTTTGAAATGACAGATTGTATCAAAGTAGATTTCCCTCCAGGCGCTGCACAGAGGTCCAGCATTTTTAATGGCTTTGTAAGGTCAACTGTTTGTTTCAACACTTCTTCCAAAAACATACTGCTGGCTTCCTGTACATAATAAGCGCCGGCATGAAAGAGGGGGTCTAATGTAAAAGAAGGGCGTGCAGGTAAGTAATAACCGTTCGTACACCATGGAACGGCTCCCTGCAAACCTTCCACGAAAGGGGAGGCTTTCGAAGAGTATACCAATTTGTTAGGGTTAAATCTTACCGAAGTTACCTGCGCACCAGAATCATGTTCAGCAATGAAAGCTTTTTCATCAAAGCCCTTTATCCCTTTTAAAGATGATATTAATGCAGGTGGTAACAAGACAGGTTTATTTACCGTTCAAAAATATTGCAATTAATTGGTGAATGGGATTTTGTATTTTACAAGACAAATCAACCATATGAAGAATTTTTCACTGGCTTTATTATTATTGCTTGTATGCGCTGTTTCAAAAGCAGAAAATGCAAAAGATACAACCCATTTTCCCGATAGCTGGAATGACGGGCACTATTATACTATTAACGGCGCCAAACTTTGGGTAGTAGTTGTAGGTACCGGTGAACCACTCATCATTATACCCGGCGGGCCCGGGGGCAATCACTTGCCTTACCGGAAATTTGATTCTTTATCTGTAATGGGAAATATACAGCTCATCTATTTTGATGCTTTTGGAAGAGGTAAATCTGATACTGCCGTTAATGTAAAGGATTACACATTGGCAAGGGATATTGAAGACATTGAGGGTTTAAGAAAAACGCTTAAGCTGAGTAAAATAAGTTTATTGGGGCATTCATATGGTAGTCTTGTTGCACAGGGCTATGCAATAAAGTACGGACAAAACACCAGTCATTTAATTATCGCAGACGGTTTTCACAGCTATGCCATGTGGCAGGAAAATGACGACAATTGCAATCACGAAATAAAGACCAACTATCCCGAAGTATGGGAAGAGCTGATGGCCATCAGGAAAAAAGGCGCCATCAGCAGCAGTGATAACCACCAGGATATTTATGGGAGGGTGCCTTATGGTTTTTTATATGCTTACAACCCCGAGAATTTTGTAGGCACCGGGAAAAGAAAACCTTATCCCAATCCATTCAATGCAAAACTTTATTACCAGATGGTGGGCAAGGACGGGGATTTTGTTGTGGGAAGTGATATCGGAAAATTTGATTTCAGGAAGCAACTGAAAAATTTAAAGATGCCCATCCTGATTGTTGCAGGCCGCTATGACCGTGTGGCCGTGCCCTGGATGCAGGTGCAATACAAGAAATATTGTCCGCAGGCGCAATTTATGATGTTCGAAAAAAGCGGGCATAATCCACAGGTAGAAGAGCCCGAAAAAGAATTTCCGTTGATAGTGGATTTCCTTAAAAAATAATATTTAGAACCGTATTGTAAAGTGCTGCTTTATCTTAAAATCGGGGTTTAAAAAAACGATCCCGATAAAAAAAAGGTCGATCGTCAATGTCACTTTCGGGTTTTGCTGAATGGAAGTCCAGGCTTCTTCCATTTCTGCACTCCAGTGTATATCATCAAATATAAGTATGGTTGCGACTTTTGAATGTTGCAGTAGTTGCTGCACATAATTAAGCGTTGGTGCTGCACGGTGATTGCCATCAATAAAGGCAAGGCCAATGGTATTTATTTTCGCTAAAAGAACAGGTAAGGCATCATCAAAATTCCCTTCAGTAAGTTCAATATTTTTTAGTTGCAGCCCATCAAACGTTTCCTGCGCGATACCAGCAATAGCTGCAGCACCCTCTATCGTATATACTTTAGCATTGGCATTACCGGTTGCAAGGTAACACGTAGTAATTCCGAATGAAGTGCCCAGTTCCAGTATCGTTTGAGGCTGATAATACTTTACTATCCTGTATAATAACTGTGCATATTTCACCGGCTTTAAGGATGAGCTTGCAATATCAGCCACTACCCTTTTATTGGTTTTGATGATGCCCGAGCCTGCACCAAGATCGGCCACTTCTATTGTTGCAGATCGTTTAAGCAATTGCTGCCTGGCGGCTTCAATGATATGATAGGGGCCGTATCTTTTTTTATCCCGCAACACATTTTTTATGAAGTCAAAGACAAAGGGGGAATGAATACCGTGGCCCTTTGCGTTGAAGGCCGTAAGGTAGTAACGAAGATATTTTTTTGTTATTTGGAAAGATGAATACATGAAGGGTTGGTAGATTTTTGAATTGTTAGTCTCTAAGTTTTTCGCAAGCTGTTTTGATTTGAAGGCCTACCAACTACCAACTTATTTTCGTTCCCAGGTTTGAAATGAATAAGCGAATGTGTGTTTTTCATCTGCAGCAAAATCAGTATTGGAAACCAGCAGCCATTTGTTTTCATCTATTACAGGAAAAAAAGTATCCCCATCCAAAACTGCGTGTACCCTTGTCAGGTATACCTTGTTAGCCAGGCCAATGGTTTCATTAAAAATTTCGCCACCGCCAATGATAAATGCCTCTTTACAATTTGTTTCCGCTGCTTTTTTTATCGCATCATTTACATCGCAAGCAACAATTACACCTGCTGCTGTCCAACCGGCCTGGCGGGTAATGACAATATTAAAACGCCCCGGTAACGGTTTATTCACCGATTCAAATGTCTTACGCCCCATGATCACTGGCATGCCCCAGGTAGTATTCTTAAAGAATTTGAGGTCATTGGGTA
This sequence comes from Bacteroidota bacterium, assembly GCA_025362055.1. Classification (GTDB taxonomy): domain Bacteria; phylum Bacteroidota; class Bacteroidia; order Chitinophagales; family Chitinophagaceae; genus Ferruginibacter. The sequence continues at coordinate 7,349 of JANYIM010000264.1, read as the reverse complement.
AATGCCAGAGCAGCTGGTTGTTTTTACCGATAGCGTTGTTGGTAGATGCGGCTACTATAAGGCTGATGATCATTTTCATAATTTTATTACACTGCAACCGGTGCTTTTATTGCAGGATGACACTGATAATTAAGTAAATCAAAATCCTCAAACTTAAAATCAAAAATATCTTTCACATCCGGGTTGATCTTCATTTGTGACAAAGGAAAAGGAGTTCTTGCTAATTGTAACTGTGCCTGTTCAAAATGATTATTGTATAAATGCACATCACCAAAAGAATGCACAAATTCACCAGGTTGAAGGTCACAGGCCTGTGCGATCATCATGGTGAGTAATGCGTAAGATGCAATGTTAAAAGGTACTCCCAAAAAAACATCAGCAGAACGTTGGTACAATTGGCAGCTAAGCCTCCCCCTGGCCCCCTCCGAATGAGGGGGTGTAACGTAAAATTGAAACAGGCAGTGGCAGGGCATCAATCGCATCTTTGGTAATTCAGCCACATTCCATGCACTGATGATCAGGCGGCGGTTATCGGGATTTGTTTTTATTTGATGAATAAGGTCTTTGACCTGGTCAATCACAACGCCACCTGCGCCTTCCCAACTGCGCCATTGTTTTCCATAAACCGGCCCAAGGTCGCCGTTCTCATCCGCCCATTCATTCCATATTTTTACATCATGTTCTTTTAAATATTTGATATTGGTATCGCCCTGTAAAAACCAAAGCAGTTCATAAATGATACTTTTAAGATGGCATTTTTTTGTGGTGACAAGGGGAAAACCCTCTGTTAAGTCGAATCGCATCTGGTAACCGAACACACTTCTTGTGCCTGTACCTGTGCGGTCACTTTTATCGGTACCATTATCAATAATATGCTTGAGAAGATGGAGGTATTGTTGCATAATGCAAATTAAGTCAAAAGTCAAAAGTTAAAACCCAAAAGTTTGTAACACCCAACTTTATAGCATTCATCGCTTAAATCCTATACTGCTTATGCTTTTAGGTTTTGACTTTCCCCCCTCTTTCGCATTTTCGTACCTTTGCACCTACATGAGTAAAAAAGGTAAAGTATTAATGGCCATGAGCGGCGGCATCGACAGTACCGTAGCCGCACTGATGCTTCACAAAGAAGGATATGAAGTTGTGGGCATTACTATGAAAACATGGGACTATGCCAGCAGTGTTGGCACTACCGGTAAAAAAGAAACGGGTTGCTGTAACCTCGATAGTTTTAATGATGCAAGACAGGCTGCAGTGCAACACGGTTTTCCGCATTTTATTTTAGACATCCGGGAAGAGTTCGGCGATTTTGTGATCGATAATTTCGTGGAAGAATACATGGCCGGCCGAACTCCCAATCCATGTGTTATGTGCAACACGCACATCAAATGGCGTGCATTGATGAAAAGGGCCGATGCATTGAATTGCGATTTTATTGCAACCGGGCATTATGCACAAGTACACCAGCATACCAACGGAAGATATTTTATCCGCAAAGGAATTGATGATACCAAGGATCAAAGCTATGCACTATGGGGATTGCAACAAGACCTGCTGAGCCGTACACTATTACCACTGGGCACTTATCATAAAAAAGATATCCGCCAGATGGCCCACGATTTTGGTTATCCCGAACTGGCTAAGAAAAATGAGAGTTACGAGATCTGTTTTGTACCTGATAATGATTACCGTGGTTTTTTAAAAAGAAAAGTAGAAGGCCTGGAAGAAAAAGTAAACGGCGGTTATTTTGTTGATAAAACAGGGAAGATCCTTGGACAACATAAAGGCTATCCTTTTTATACTATTGGGCAGCGCAAAGGGCTTGATATTGCATTGGGCAAGCCGGTTTTTGTAACAGAGATCATCCCCGAAAGCAATACAGTAATATTGGGTGAAGAAGATGACCTTAACCGCAATGAAATGAAAGTTACCAGGCCAAACTGGATAAAATACGAGGGAATTACGGACGGTATGGAAGCCGTAACCAAAATACGCTATAAAGATAAAGGTGCCCTTTCTAACCTTTACACATACGAAAATGGTATAATTGTTCGTTTTTATGAGGATGTAAAAGGGGTTGCCCCCGGGCAAAGTGCTGTTTTTTACGAAGGGCCCGATGTGATCGGCGGTGGTATCATTCAAAGGAATGAGTCTGTTCTGCTATAACAAAGCAGCTTTTAAACTTATAATTCTATCTATTTTGTAACTTACAATATTATGAGAAAAGTATTTTTCTTTTTGGTAATAATATCCCCGTTCTTCTTCAGCAGCTGTAAAAAAAGCACGGAAGAACTTAGCACCGCCCCTTTAAGCGATTACTATCCCCTGCAGGTTGGCAAATACATTACCTATAGCCTTGACTCGATGGTGGTTTATACAAATTTCGGTACAACGCAGGCTATTCACAGCTACCAGGTGAAACTGGCCATAGATGCACAAATAACAGATAACCTGGGAAGGCCCGCCTATCGTGTCATACGTTCTATCCGTAAATTACCTACCGATCCATGGGTACCCGACAATACTTTTATGGCGGTGCCAACAGATTTCTCCATTGAATTCATTGAAAATAATTTTCGTTTCTTAAAAATGAGGTCGCCGGTAAAAGAAGGCTATTCATGGAAGGGCAATAGTTATATCGATACGTATTCGCTGAATTCCAATGTTAAATATTTAGATGATTGGGATTATACTTACGACAGCCTCAATTATCCGGTACATATGGGTGCATATAATCTCGATAGTACATTAAAAGTTGCACAAAGGGATGAGGTTATTGGTAATCCTTCCAATCCAAACTCGTACAGTGAAATAAATATTGGTGAAGAAAAATATGCCAAAGGAATTGGTTTGATATACCGCAGATTCTTACATACAGAATACCAACCTCCAACCCCTGGCCATCCGGGCGCTTATGCCGATGCATCTTATGGGGTAACGATGACGATGATAGATCATAACTAGGTTTAAAAGGTGTGAGATATTTAAGTCGTTAGCTATCTCATTAACCTTTGAAACTTATCAAATCCCTAGGGTTTCTTCCTGCTAAAAATAATATAATCCGTTGGTGGGATCTTTTCAACGCCCAACTGCCTTAGCATGGTCACTAACTGTCCGCGGTGATAAGTACCATGATTAAAAAGGTGTAGCAACATTTCATATACCGGCTGTTTAAACTGTTCTTTCTTTGTGTTCTGGTAAGCAAATACATGATTCAGCTGGTTTTCTGTGGCATTGCTTACCCATGCTTCCCATTGTGCCGACTGCGCTGTGAGTTTTTTACACAATTCAGTAAAATTTTCATTGAAATTTTGGCTTGGTACTTCAATGTGCTCGGCCAGCTTTATGCGTTGCCACCAGATGCTCTCTGCATCTAATACATGCAACACCGTTTTGTATAGGGAAGAAAAACTACTCGCAATCTCCCGGTTTATCTGGTCATCAGCTAAGTTGCTAATGCAATCAAATATTTTATTATTTGCCCAAATATTATAAGCGGCATATTGTTGCAGGAGTTGCTTCATGGTTTTTCTTACTTTTATGTCCGAATTTAATTATTCCGTCTGCATCTTTCATTTTTAATTATCAACAATGCCAGATAAAAAATTTCCCTTCACCGGTTTCAGTTCCGTTGCCATACATGGCGGCCACCGGGATGATCCCAACTATTCGCACCTTACGCCCATTTATGCCAGCAGTACCTATGTATTTGATACTGCAGAACAGGGTATGAGAAGGTTCAGCGGCGAAGAAGAAGGTTATATCTATAGCCGCTGGGGAAATCCTACTATCACGGAGGCTGAAGAAAGGATCTCGGCGTTGGAAAGTTTTGGCATCAAAGATGAGAATGGATCACCGCTTAATGTAAAGACCATTTTACATTCAAGCGGGATGGCGGCCATCAGTACACTGATGATCGGAACATTAAAAACAGGGGATAAGGTTTTAACTCATTATTCTTTATATGGCGGCACACAGGAAATAACAGAAAAGGTTTTACCCGGGTTAGGAATTGAAGCCATCATTATTGACCTCAGGGACCTGGACAAAGCAGCCGCTGCAATGAAGTCGGATAGTAAGATAAAAATGCTTTACCTGGAAACACCGGCCAACCCCACCATCCAATGCGTGGATATTGAACAACTAACTTTATTGGCTAAACGAAATAATATAGTGGTTGCAGTGGACAATAGTTTTGCCACACCCTACTTGCAGCAACCATTTCAATATGGGGTAGATTATATCGTTCACAGCACTACCAAATTCCTCAATGGCCACGGTACCGCCATCGGTGGTGCGTTGGTGGGGAAAGATGTTGAGCACATAAGCGGCCACATGACCAAAGTGCATCGCCTGCTGGGGGGTAACAGCAATCCCTTCGACGCTTTTTTATTGACACAGGGCATGAAAACCCTGGAAGTACGTATGGACCGCCATTGCAGCAATGCGATGGAAGTGGCTGCTTTCCTGGAACAGCATGCTTCCGTTAGTAAAGTGAATTATTTAGGGCTTACTTCTCATCCCGATCATGCCACGGCAACAAAACAAATGCGGCACCCCGGTGCCATGTTAAGTTTTGAAATGAAAGATGGCCTTGATGCAGCAAAACAATTCATTGATAACTTACGGATGTGCATACGTGCAGTCTCGCTGGGCACCTGTGATACTTTATTAAGCCATCCCGCCAGCATGACACATTATGGGGTACCTAAAGAAAAAAGAGAAGAATACGGAATTACGGATGGGTTGATAAGGATGAGTGTGGGGATAGAAAACATAGCCGATATTTTAACTGACCTGCAACAAGCCTTTGGTTTTTGGAAAATAAATTAATGAAAACGAATTACTAAGATCACAATGGATATTAAGATCAGGAGAGCAGTAAAAGAAGATTGTGAAAGCATGATGAAACTCATTCATGAGCTGGCTGTGTACGAAAAAGAGCCAGCGGCGGTTACGGTAACATTCGACCATTTTGTTAAAAGTGGTTTTGGTGAAAATCCAGTTTGGTGGGCATTCGTAGCTGAATTGCCATTGGCTTCTGAATTGCCATTGGCTTCAGCCAATGGACATGTAGTAGGGTTTGCTCTCTATTATATCCGCTACAGCACCTGGAAAGGCCAGCGCCTTTACCTCGAAGATTTTTTAGTGTCGGAAAAAATGAGGGGAAAAGGGATCGGTAAATTATTATTTGACAGGCTGATCGAAGAATGTAAAGAAAAAAAATACAGTGGTATGGCCTGGCAGGTACTTGACTGGAATGAACCCGCCATTAATTTTTATAAGAAATATGAAGGAATGGATATTACGAGCGGATGGTTGAATTGCATGATCAATTTTTAATTTTAGCCCGTACCTTTGCAGCCTCAAAACGATTAAGTGGTTTAACCGCTTGTTGAATAAAGAAATACAGTACAAGAGTGATTAATTTTACTCTTTTACTAAAAGAATAAAATTAACAAACAGCCGTTGCCACTGAAGATCATAAGAATTAATGTGGCTGTCTTCAAAAAAAAAATTTATGGCAGAAAAAATAACAATGGGTGTTAACGGAAGGCTGAATGTTCCCAACAACCCCACGATCCCTTTCATTGAAGGTGATGGTATTGGTCCCGATATCTGGAAAGCAGCCGTACGAGTCTTTGATGCGGCCGTGCAAAAAGCATATGGTGGTGAAAAAAAGATAGAATGGATGAAGGTATTGGCCGGACAGGAAGCATTTGATAAAACCGGCAGCTGGATGCCGGATGCCACTATGGATGCTTTCAAAGAATATATGTTATCGATCAAAGGCCCGCTAACGACACCGGTTGGGGGCGGAATACGTTCTTTGAATGTGGCATTGCGCCAGGAACTGGACCTGTATGTTTGTTTACGCCCCATTAAATATTTTGAAGGCGTACCTTCTCCCATGTGGCATCCCGAAAATGTGAATATGGTCATCTTCCGCGAAAACACCGAAGACATTTATGCAGGAATAGAGTTCATGGCCGGTACACCAGAGGCAAAAAAATTATTAAATTTTTTAACTGGTGAAATGGGTGTGAAAGCTTTTCGTTTTCCCGAAACAACTTCATTGGGTGTAAAGCCGGTAAGTAAGGATGGCAGTGAAAGGCTGATACGGTCGGCCATTGAATATGCCATAAAAAACAGCTTGCCTTCTGTTACGATCGTTCACAAGGGCAATATCATGAAATATACCGAAGGGGCATTCAAGAACTGGGGATATGAATTGGCCGAAAGGGAATTTGCAGATAAGGTATATACCTGGAACCAATGGGAAGCCACCAAAAAAGAAAGTGGTGAAGCCGTTGCCAATGAAGAAATGAAAGTTGCAGGCATTGGGCATAAAGTAATTATCAAGGATGCTATCGCAGATAATTTTTTACAACAGGCCTTGCTGGCCCCGCAGGATTATTCTGTGATCGCCACCTTGAATTTGAACGGTGATTATATCAGTGATGCCCTCGCTGCACAGGTAGGCGGCATTGGAATTGCACCCGGTGCCAACATAAATTATCTGACCGGGCATGCTGTGTTTGAAGCCACACACGGTACGGCACCACGTTTTGCCAATACCAATACAATGAATCCCTCTTCTGTTATTTTAAGTGGCGTTATGATGCTGGAATATATGGGCTGGAGAGATGCGGCAGAATTAATCACCAATGCTGTTGGCAAAACGATCCGCAATAAAAAAGTAACGATCGATTTTCATAAGTTGATGGAAGGCGCGACATTACTGAAGACGAGTGAGTTTGGGGATGAGGTGATACGGAATTTGTGATTTTGGAACCAGATTCTGGATGGAGCACGCTGTATGTAGAATCTGCCAATAACTCCCTTTTGGCGATAGAAGCAGAATCCCATTCCATAATGTACATTTGCACAAAACCGAATTATGAGCAAAATAAAAGTAGCAAACCCCGTAGTAGAACTCGACGGCGATGAGATGACCCGCATCATCTGGAAATTCATTAAAGACAAACTGATCCTTCCTTACCTGGAAGTGCCCATTCAATATTATGACCTGGGGATGGAATACCGCGATGAGACCAATGACCAGGTTACCATTGATGCAGCCAATGCCATCAAGGCCTGCGGCGTAGGTATCAAATGCGCTACCATCACCCCTGATGAAGCAAGGGTAACAGAATTCAAACTCAAACAAATGTGGAAGAGCCCTAACGGCACCATCCGTAATATTTTGGATGGAACCGTTTTTCGCGAGCCCATCGTGATGAGCAATGTACCAAGACTGGTAACCAACTGGACCGCTCCTATCATCGTTGGCCGTCATGCTTTTGGCGATCAATACCGGGCAACCGATACCGTTATTAAGGGCAAGG
>JANYIM010000252.1 GCA_025362055.1 Bacteroidota bacterium | reverse complement strand
CTTACAAAATGATCTGAAGATGCTTTCGATGCTGAATAGGGGCTGCGTGGATCATACCCTGTTTCTTCAGTAAAATACCCTTTTTCACCCAATGAACCATACACTTCATCGGTTGAGATATGATAAAAAACTTTATCACCCATATCAACTTTCCAAAATTCTTTCGCAACCTGTAACAGGGTAACAGTTCCGATCACATTGGTATTTACAAATGCCAGTGGGTCGGTAATTGATCTGTCTACATGACTTTCTGCAGCACAATGCAGTACTGCGGTAAAACAATGTTCGCTGAATAATTTTCTTAATAAAGAGAGATCGGTGATACTTCCTTTTACAAAATGATAGTTGGGGGAGCCATCGATATCTTTCAGGTTTTCGAGGTTACCGGCATAGGTCAGTTTATCGAGGTTTACAATTTTATACTGCGGATATTTGGTGACAAACAAACGTGTTAAGTGTGAACCAATAAAACCTGCGCCGCCTGTAAGTAAGATCGTATGCATTTTTCTTGCTTTTAAAGCAGGGCAAAAATAGACATTAATTTGATGTACGATGTTTGATATGCGATGTACGCCCGAAATTTAACGATGTCGCACATACTATAATGCCGTAAAGGCCACATGAAAATACTGCTTGATCTCATCTACATCAAACTGCGCTGCCCTACCAGCCGCCCTTTCCTCAAATTGCCTGCGCAAAGCAGCATCTTCATACATCCTTTTCATGGCGGCGGCAAAAGCGGTTATATCATTTACCGGGGTTAAAATACCATATTCCCCGATCTCATAATTATTGATGGCCCGATGATGAAGGTCGGTTGCCGGAGCCAGTAATTCGCGGGGGCCCGAGCTGCAATCTGTTGAAATAACCGGTTTACTACAAGCCAGGGCCTCTATCAATACATTGGGAAAACCTTCCACATCCGAACTCAATACAAAACAATCGCAACGGCTCACATATTTGAAGGGGTTTGTTTCAAAACCGCAAAAAATAACTTTATCATTCATCCCCAGGTCAGATACTTTTTGTTTCAGCTCTTCTTCCAATATTCCTCCGCCAACGATCACAAGCTTACAGGGCAGATTCTTTAAAATGAAGAATGCCTGCAATAACAGCATATGGTTTTTTTCAACCCTGAAGCCACCCACATTCACAAAATGAAATATGTTCTTATCAAACACAAACCCGGGCACTTCATCTTTATGCGTACGGATAAAATCGAGGTCAATGGGATTATAGATCACCCTCACCGGGGTTTTTATTTTAAAATTTTCAATAAGATCGGTTTGCATGGCATATGAATTGGTCAATACCAGGTCGGCTCTTTTATATGAGAACATCACCATGAATTTTGAGAACCACCGGTACAACCTGGATTGATTCTGCAACATGGTGGTTTGGTGTGTTCTTTCACACATGATCACTTTGCCTTTATAACCCCACCAGCTTTTCATCAGCGCATTGATGTAACAGGGGCGGTATAAAAATGCTACGGAAATTTTTATACCATTTTTTTTACAATAGCTGTATACCTTATACGATAAGAATGGAAGTTTAAAAAGCCGGATCAACCTTGCTTGTCTCAACGGTTGGCCTAGATCCAATATTTTTATTTCGGGGGGAATTACATAATCAATGATATTACAGTACAAGGCAAGATGTATCTCAAAATCATCTTTTAAATGTCCTGCCAAAAGGGAAACCACACGTTCTGCCCCGCCAGACTGCAGGGTATTAATAAAGATGAGGAGCTTTGGCTTAATACCGTTCATTGAAGATTTATTTTTTCATTGGTAAGGATGACAAATATAATGGTGTTTCATGCAAAGCTGCAAAGGAAACGCAAAGCTACTCTAAAAATGTTCTGTCATGATTAGGGATGAAGCATCCCCACGAGCATTAATTATTTGATACTTCGTTCCTCAACACTACAAAAACCCGATAAATAACTCTTCTGTTTGAGCAACGATTGCACTTAATGAATAACGTTTTTTTGTATCCGCTATTATCTTATCCCTGTTGAAATTCAATGACAAAGCCTTTTCAATAGCAGCGCTGAAAGCCTTTTCAGTATTATCTTTTACCAGTAAGCCATTCTCCCCGTCTATTATTATTTCACGAATGCCGCCGGGTGCATCAAATGCAATGACGGGAATACCCAGGGCACCTGCTTCCAGCGCTACATTCGGGAAGCCTTCGTAAAAAGAGCCCATCAACATCAGTGAAGCATCTTCCATATTATGATATGGATCGATCTTTTCCCCGGTTAAATGAACCCTATCCTGCAACTGCAACTCATTGATCAAATTTTGCAGTTGCATTCTTTTATTTCCTTCCCCGATAATATGGTATTGAAAAGGAATGGAAAGTTTTACAACAGAACAGACCAGGCGATCGATCCCTTTTTCTTCAGATAGCCTTGCTACGGTAATAAATTTATTTTTGTTGAACCCGTTTTCATTTGTTGAAAGGTGGCGCTCATTTACCGGGTTATGGATAACACTGGTCTTGTTTTCAGGAAAGCCATAATTTGAAATAATATCTTGTTGCATAAACATCGACTGGCAAAGGATATGATCGAGTTGCGGGTAATATTTTTTCGTCAGCCAATTATATAGTGCGGGAAATTTAGCCCTGCGGTTATTAATGCTTACAATGCTCGATTCCCTTGCTACAATAACTGTTTTTTTGGGAAACATCCACCTGAACATTGCAAACAACAGGTTGAGGTGATTGGCAGTAGTATAAATAATATCAGGCTGCCTTTGTTTTATCAATCGCTTTATTGCAAATAAGGAATTGCGTACACGTTTTATTCTCAAGTCAATCACATCGATCGTATTCTTAATTTCATAGAAGGGATGTGCGTCATTCAACACCACCAGGGTAACATCAAATTTTTTTGTATCAATGGTATTACAAAAAAGTGAAACATAGTTCTCGGACCCACCGCATTCCAATGTGGGGATAAAAATGAGGAGTTTTATTTTTTGTTCGCCTGTCACATTTGATCTTTAATGGAAAATTACAAATTACCCTTATGGATGGCAATATAGTTACCCAGGCCCGGGACCTGTTTATTATAATCGCCCGCATCTTTAAGCATATAACCCAAATCCTGTAAAAAAGTGACGCATTTATCTTCTACGCCCGGTAAATGACAATCATGTGTTGCCAGTATAATGTATGGTTTATATTGCCTTAGGGTATTGACAGCACCTTTCAGTACATCATATTCAGCGCCTTCCACATCTATCTTTATAATATCGGGCCGGTCGTATCCTTGTTGCAGTAATTCATCAATGGAGAAGCATTTTACACTGATCGTATCGCCCGCTCCACTGTAAACGGCTGATCCTTTGATATAGGTATTGCCTTCCTTTTGTTGTACATTATTTGAAAAACTGGTTTCTTTTTCCCTGTCCGAAATAGCAAAATCCAGTATTCGGATATTGTCATTCAAGATATGTTTTTTATTAAGTGCAATATGTTTTTCAAAAATAGCCCTGTTGAAAGGCATTGGTTCAAATGAAAAGATTTTTCCTGTAGTAATAAACCGATTGGCTGTTAAGGCATAAAATCCCACATTCCCGCCAAGGTCATAAAAAATGGTTGCTGGCTTTAACCACAAACAAAATGTTTCTAATATCAGCGGATTTTCATAATTGCCGGCCAGGTAATCGTAGTTGCTGCCTGTTGTCCAAAGATATCCTTTCAACGGGCCATCCATTACAGTCAGGAATTTTTGATTGAACAGATAGCGGCATATCTTAATATACCAGTGTTTAAATAAATTCTTTTTGTACATATTGCATGGCCTGGCTAAGCTCGCTGTTTAAATGAAATTTTTTATTAAGTGCCAATAAGATAAAAAGATAAACCAAAAAGATGATAATAAGGTTTCCAAAAAGCCCCGTGTGCAGGTAAGGGGCAGCAAAGTAAAGTCCGGTGGCTATTGAAGCGTTTATTAGAATAAGTAAAACTGTATACTTCAACAGTGGTGCATATTTAATTTGCCTTACCAATTTTTTGCAGATAAAGTACATTGCTATATAATTGACCACGTTCACTAAAATGATGCCATAGGGATAACCATAGGCACCATAATACTTTGTAAATATCCAGATGGCTGCGATTAAAAGTACATTCAATATTAACTGGTATAAAAATGCCTGCTTTATTGCCTGCGTTGCTATGAATACCCTCGAAACAAGCGAATTGATGCCAATGCTGAAAATGGTTATTGACAGTAGTTGTAAGAATTTTGCGGAATCATGTACCGCAGTTTCAGTAAAGCTTCCACGGAAATAAAAAAGGCGGGTGACCGGTTCTGCAAAAACAAACAGGTAACAGCCAACCGGTATTAAAATAAACAGCAGCAATTTACCCGTGTGCACAAAAGTGTCATTCATGCCTGTGCGATCCTGGCGCGCCGCCTGCTCATTGAGTTGTATGCCGCTTACATTGCTGAGTTGGGAGGTGATCAGTGTATTGGGTATGTCGGCAATATTTTTCCCGTAATTCATCACGCTGATAACGCCGTTGCCAAAGCCACTCAGCAGGAACAAAGGAAAAAAACTGCTCACCAGGGTTGCCAATTGTCCCAACTCGGAAAAAAGGATATTGCTCCATACCCTTTTTGTGATCATGGTTGTGCGGGTAAAGAAATTCCAATGAAGGTTTCCCTTCATCAATATCAATAAAAAAATAAGATTGAGACTGTATGCTGCAATGCCGCCTATGAATACACTCAGCACGTTGAATTGTTGATGTAACAACAGGATCCCGGCAATGACGATGCAACTATTGATGGCGCTAATGATCATGGGAACGGTAAAAAATTTCAGTGAAGTAAGGATGCTGTTGATAAAATTGGTAAGTACCTGGAAAAGGAAATACAATGAGCCCAGCAAAAAATAATTCTTATACAGAAGTATATCTGCTTCCGGAAATTTAGAAATAAGCCCGAAAATCATTGTGCCGAAAAAGAACATTACACCAATAAAAGCGATACCGATAAAAAAATAAACACGAAGAAAAAAGTTTAAAAAACCAGCCGCAGCCTCATCTCCTTCCCTTTCCCGCAGCCGCATTGATTCCGGTACCAGCACCGCCGTGTCTATCGTATTGATGAAGCCCGAGAACAATATCATACTGCTGTAAACAAAAAAGTAAATGTCGGTTTTGATGTCGCTGCCAAAGAACCTTGCAACAAGAATGGTGAGTAAGAATAAAATTCCCTTGGAGGCGATGTTGAAGAGGACAGAGAAAAGCATTCCCCTTTTGTACGACTCTGTTCTTATCAGCCAGCGGAAATTCATTGCAGGGGATTCGGTTAGGAGATTTTATGCACCATATTATCTTTCAGCTGGTAAGTGGCAGCATCGCCCGGACAAACAGCTTTATCATTTTCATCAAATTGTAACGTATACCCCTGCTCGCTGATCCAGCCCTTTTGCCGGGCAGGATTACCCATCATTAATCCATAAGCGGGCACGTCTTTGGTTACAACCGCACCGGCACCGATCAGCGCATATTCGCCGATGCTGATGCCACAAACAATCGTTGCATTGGCGCCAATGGTGGCGCCTTTTTTTACCAGTATCTTTTTGTATTCTGTCTTTCGTTCAATAAAACTGCGTGGATTGATGACATTGGTAAATACAGCTGAAGGCCCAACAAATACGCCATCTTCCAGTACCACGCCATTATAGACCGAAACGTTATTTTGGATCTTAACACCATTGCCTACGCTGGCATTATTATCTACAAAAACATTTTGCCCGATATTACAATCACTGCCAATAACGGCTTTGGGCATCACATGACAGAAATGCCAGATCCTTGTGCCTTCGCCTATTTGGGCACCCGCATCAATGACTGCTGTAGGATGTATGAGTGGGTTTAACATGAAAGTAAAAGTTGAATGGTTTGTTGCTGTACAAATGAGCCCCGCCGCAGCAGGGACGATGTTGGGTAATGAACAAATACCCATCACCATATTATACCTCACAAAAATATAGCTTCATTATTAATTATTAATCCTTAATTATTAATTGAAGCTACCTTTGCCGCCATGCACTACGCTTCAATAGAAAATCTCAGTAAGTCGTTTGGGATAAGAACACTGTTTAAAAACATCTCTTTTTATCTGGAAGAAGGGGATAAAATTGCTTTTGTGGCCCGGAACGGAAGCGGAAAATCTACCTTGTTAAAGATCATCGCCGGGCTGGATACTGCCGACAGCGGTACACTTTGGGTACACAAGGATATTAAAGTGGTAATGCTGCAACAGGATACCCCCTTCGATGAAATGAAAAGCATCTGGGATAATGTACTGCGTTTAGACAATCCCGTTGTAAAAGTGGTAAAAGAATATGAAATGTGCCTGGAACAGGAGGCAGAGAACATTGATAAACTCACCGACCTGATGGCACGCGTGGATGAACTGAACGCCTGGAGTTTTGAAAGTGAGTTAAAACAGATATTGGGTAAACTGAACCTGCATCATTTGAATGAACCGGTTAGGAACCTTAGCGGCGGTCAACGAAAGAGAGTAGCATTGGCCCAGTCACTCATCGAAGCACAACTACACGCCGGGAAATGTTTATTGATACTGGATGAACCCACCAACCACCTGGATGTACAGATGATAGAGTGGCTGGAAGATTATTTATCTGCTCAAAAGATCACTTTGTTATGTGTTACGCATGACCGTTATTTTTTAGATGCCGTATGCAACGAGATACTGGAAATGGATGAAGAGAAGATCTATGTGTATAAAGGCGATTATGATTATTTTTTAGAACAGAAGAGCCTGCGCCACGAAAACCAACAAAGTGAATTGCAAAAAGACAAGAATATCTTTCGCAAGGAACTGGAATGGATGCGCAAGCAACCCAAGGCAAGGACCACCAAATCAAAATCAAGGCAGGATGCTTATGCCGTGCTGGAAGAAAAGGTAAACCTGAAAAAAGAAGATGCCGAAGTAAGCCTGCAGGTAAAGATGACGCGGTTGGGCGGTAAAGTGCTAGAGATGAAAAAAATAAACAAAAGTTATGGTGATAAGGTTTTGATAAAAGGTTTTGAACATACTTTTAAAAAAGGGGAACGCATTGGCATTGTGGGAAAGAACGGTGTGGGAAAATCAACCTTTTTAAAAATAGCCCTGCAGCAGGAAAAGCCCGACAGTGGCAAGGTTAACCATGGTGATACCGTGGTATTCGGCAACTTTAACCAGGAAGGATTACAATATAAGGAAGACAAGCGTGCCATCGAATACGTAAAGGATTTTGCAGAGTTTTTTCCGCTGGCCGATGGCAGCAAAGTATCTGCCTCTCAGTTCATGGAAAAATTTGGCTTCAATGCCGAGCAGCAATACACCCCTTTGAGCAAATTAAGTGGTGGGGAAAAAAGACGATTGCATTTATTGAGCATATTATTCCTCAATCCTAATTTTTTAATACTGGATGAACCTACGAATGACCTTGACCTGCAAACCTTAAGGACACTCGAAGAGTTTTTACTGGATTTCCCCGGTTGTATTTTGATCGTTAGCCATGACCGTTATTTCATGGACAGGCTGGTAGATCACTTATTTGCTTTTGAAGGGGATGGGGTGATAAAGGATTTTCCCGGAAACTATACTTTGTACAGGGAGTGGAAGGAGAAGGAGACAATTGGCAATAAGCAATTGGCAATGGATAACAGGCAACAGGCAATAAGCAATGAGCCAGTTGTAATTGTGAAAGAACAAGAGATCAAAGCCAAAGCAAAATTATCGTTTAAAGAAAAGCACGAGTTTGAAAGTTTAGAAAAAGATATGCCGGCTTTACAAAAAGAAAAAAAAGAGCTTGAAGAAAAAATGAACAGCGGTTCCATGGCTTTTGATGAATTACAAAAAGCTGCAGAACGCATCAGTACGATTGCGGGATTGTTGGATGAGAAAGAAATGAGGTGGCTGGAGTTGAGTGAGCGGGTGTAATGTGCAAAATGCTGATCTGAGTGCATTATGTGATTTGATACCGCACTTGTTTTGACAGGCAATTAAGCAACTATTTTTTTCACACCGTTACCTGTTTCTACAATATACGCTTCGGGGGTTATTTGAAATTTTTCCTTGCAGGCAGCACCGGCCTGTTCAATAAAATCATTTACCGATCCTTCTTTCACAATATTAATGGTGCAGCCGCCAAACCCTCCCCCCATCATCCTTGCGCCGATCACTGCGGGATTTTGCCTGGCTGTTTCCACCAAAAGATCTAATTCAGTACAACTTACACCATATAATTTGCTCAGCCCTTCGTGTGTGGCGTACATCAGTTTTCCAAACTCAATTAAATTATTTTGCTGCAAAAACGCTGCTGCTTTTTTTGTGCGTTCAATTTCCTGCACTACATACATGCAGCGCATGAAAACTTCTTTGCCCATTACAGCCTCATATGCCAATAGGTTTTCCCATTTGCGGATATCCCTGAAAGACCTCGCCGGGTTATCGGAACGCAGGAACATCAAACCTTCTTCACATTGCTTTCTTCTTACATTATATTCACCAGAGGCCAACGCGTGATGAACCATGCTGTTAAGCAAAACGATCTTATACCCTTCCAAAGCCAAAGGAAAATATTGATACGATAAGTCCTGACAATCGAGCAATATCACTTCTCCCTGCTTTCCCATCATGTTAGCAAACTGGTCCATGATGCCGCATTGCACTCCCGGGAAATCATGTTCTGCTCTTTGACAAAGTTGTGCCAGTTCTACCCTGCTCAAACCACAGTTAAAGATTTCATTCAGTGCAAATGCAAGTCCACCCTCAACTGCAGCCGATGAACTCATGCCTGCTCCCGGGGGGATATCACCGGCAAATACGCAATCAAATCCCCTGATATTTTTTTTAAGTAGCAAGAATTCATTGATCACACCCAGTAGATAATTTTTCCAGTTATCATTCTTTTTTATATCATGGATATCAATAGAAAATCGTTCATCAAAATCGAGTGAGTAAAAATGAATGGTATTGGTACCATTTCCAGCAATGGCATAATATATTCCTTTGTCAATGGCTGCGGGCATTACAAAGCCATCATTATAATCAACGTGCTCGCCAATCAAGTTGATGCGGCCCGGAGAAAAATAGATAGCCGGTGCGGAAGAAAATTTTTTAATAAATATTTCAGCAATTTTTGCTGTGATCGTATTCATGCAACTAAGGTAAGGAACTGAGGGTATATGTTGTTTTGAAATAAGAGGCCTGGATGGCCCTGTCTTACAATATTACCGGGTATCCCATCCTTTTTTTGTTTTATCATCTTTTGAATTATCTTCGGGAACAGGACTAGTGAGATGTTGAGCGTGCATCCTTCATTATTATAAGCCGTTTCATATGGCAGAAGTAAATTTGGGGAAACCGATCCATCGTTTTGGTTACACCAGCCGCAAAGATGCCTGGTGGGTGAAACCATTGTTCACCTTCATCGGCCTTTCTGCTTTCGTAGTTTATGTTACCTGGGCAGCATTCCAGGGCAAGCATTATTATTCCGGCCATTATATTTCACCTTTATATTCTCCCGAACTTTTTGGCGATTCACCACATAGCTGGTTTGGATTAAAACCAAGCTGGTGGCCAACCTGGATGCCATGGTCGCCAGCATTGTTGATATTATGGGCACCCGGTTTATTCCGCCTCACCTGTTACTATTACCGCGGTGCATATTATAAAGCCTTCTGGGCCGATCCTCCTTCCTGTGCTGTTTCCGAACCAAGGAAAACTTATCGGGGAGAAAATTCTTTTCCACTCATCATGCAGAATATTCACCGGTACTTTATGTATATCGCTGTGCTGTTCATCGTTTTTCTTTCCATTGATGTATGGAACGCTTTGTGGTTTACGAATGAAGTAACAGGTAAAACTTCTTTTGGCCTTGGCGTGGGCACCCTGGTGTTAGCCGTTAATGTAGTATTGTTGGGCGGATACACGTTGGGGTGCCATTCCCTTCGTCATGCCGTGGGTGGATTCATGGATCGTCTTTCCGGAAAACCCGTTCGTTATAAAATGTATAAATGTGTTACCTGCCTCAATAAAAAACACATGCTTTGGGCATGGATGAGTTTATTTTGGGTTGGGTTCACTGATATCTATGTGCGGATGTGTTCGATAGGTAACTGGCACGACCTTAGGATATTTTAAAGTAGAATATAAGTGCCTTTAGCTTGACCAATAAAAATTTCTAATGAACGCATACGATACTTATAATTATGATGTGCTTGTTATCGGCGCCGGTGGTGCAGGCCTTCGTGCTGCCATTGAAGCGTCGGCTCATGGCGTTACCGTTGGACTGGTATGTAAATCATTATTGGGTAAAGCACATACGGTAATGGCAGAAGGTGGCATTGCTGCAGCCATGGCAAATGTGGATGACCGCGATAGCTGGAAAGTACATTTCACAGATACCTTGCGGGGTGGGCAATACCTCAACAACTGGCGCATGGCCGAGTTGCACGCCAAAGAAGCGCCGGACTGTGTTCGTGAACTGGAATCATGGGGTGCATTATTTGATCGTACCAAAGACGGAAAAATATTGCAGCGGAATTTTGGCGGGCATAAATACCCGCGACTGGCACATGTTGGTGACCGCACTGGTTTGGAAATGATCCGCACGCTACAGGATCATGGTATTCACCAGGGCGTTGAAGTACACATGGAATGTACTGTCATTACATTGCTTAAGGATGGTGAGCGCATCGTTGGTGCATTTGGATATGAAAGGGAAAGAGGCCGCTTTAAAACCTTCCAGGCAAAAGCGGTGATATTGGCAACCGGCGGCGTTGGCCGTGCTTATAAGATAACAAGTAATAGCTGGGAGTATACCGGTGACGGGCACTCGCTGGCATACCACGCAGGCGCAGAACTGATAGATATGGAATTTTTACAGTTTCATCCAACGGGCATGATCTGGCCACCAAGCGTAAGTGGCATATTGGTAACAGAAGGTGTGCGCGGCGAGGGTGGCATCCTACTTAATAAGAACGGTGAACGTTTCATGTTCAATAATATTCCTGACCTGTATAAAAACCAGACCTCGGATAATGAAGAAGAGGGTTGGCGGTATATCCAGGGTGATAAGAATGCAAAGCGGCCTCCGGAATTATTGACACGTGATCATGTGGCACGATGTATCGTTCGTGAAATAAAAGAAGGTAGGGGCAGCCCGCATGGTGGTGTATACCTGGATATTTCCTGGATCAAAAAAAAGATATCCAATTCAGAAGAGCATATCAGGAAAAAATTGCCGGGCATGTATCATATGTTCAAGAAGCTGGCAGATATTGATATTACCAAAGAACCGATGGAGATCGGTCCTACCACACATTACATGATGGGGGGCATTCGCGTTGATCCTGATACACAAATGTCTACCATGCCAGGATTATTTGCTGCCGGTGAATGTGGTGCCGGCTTGCACGGAGCCAACAGGCTTGGTGGCAATTCGCTTTCAGACCTGCTGGTGTTTGGAAAAAGAGCCGGTGAGTATGCCGCAAAGTTTGCAAAAGAGTATGGCGACGGAACCATCGATGAAAAACAAATTACTGATGCAGCAAAATGGGCATTGGAACCTTTTGAAAGGGATAAAGGCGATAGTCCTTATGATATTCAATTTGCATTGCAGGAAATGATGCAACAATTGGTAGGCATCGTACGCAATGAAACAGAAATGTTACGGGCCAAAGAGCACCTTGGGCTAATGAGCCAACGGGCAGCAAACGCAAGGGTTGTTGGTAACAGGGAGTTTAACCCGGGCTGGCATACCGCACTCGATCTTTTTAATATGCTTACTATTTCGGAAGCTATTACAATGGCTGCATTGGAAAGGAAGGAAAGCCGTGGTGCGCATTTCCGCGAAGACTATCCGGATAAAGATCCCCAAAGCGGTAAATTCAATTTAGTGATAAAAAAAGATGCAGATGGGAAAATGATCATCAGACAGGAACCCATACCCGAAATACGGGAAGAACTTAAACAACTCATTGAAGAGATGAAATAATGCCAACAGCAACATTTGAAATATTACGTGGAGATGCCAATGAAGGGAAATTCGAGACCTATACACTCGAGATCTCTGAAGGTATGGTTGTATTGGATGCAATATTGCTGATACAGGCAAAATATGCAAATGATCTGGCGGTTCGCTGGAATTGTAAGGCTGGCCATTGCGGTTCCTGCTCTGCAGAAGTGAATGGCGTTCCAAAACTCATGTGCATGTGCAGGATGAGCGATATTAAACTGGATAAGCCCATACTGGTGCAGCCAATGAAAGCATTCCCGCTTATTAAAGACCTGGTAACAGATGTTTCCTGGAATTTTGAGGTCAAGAAAAAAATAAAAAAATTCAAGCCTCGTCCGCCCGATGCAGCAGATGGTACCTGGCGAATGGCCCAGGAAGATATTGACCGGGTGCAGGAATTCAGGAAATGCATTGAATGTTTTCTTTGCCAGGATGTGTGCCATGTAATTCGTGAACACCAGTTACAGGATAAATTTATTGGCCCGCGTTATTTTGTGCACATTGCCGGATTGGAAATGCACCCGCTTGATGTGGAAGACCGCCGGGAGGACCTGAAAAAAACTGATGGCATTGGTTTTTGTAATATCACAAAATGTTGCACCAATGTTTGTCCCCAGGAAATAACAATCACGGATAACGCCATCATCCCATTAAAAGAAAGGGTAGCAGATAAATTTTATGACCCTGTAAAAAGGTTATTCGCAAAGTTTCGTTCTAAGAAAGAACAATAAACAAGCAGGGCTAAAATCGATCCTGATCTTTTAACTCATTTAAAACATAATGCCATGTTTCAAATCAAACCGATTTCCAAAGAGAGTATTCCAACAGCGCTGGAAAAGGCAGAACGGTACCGCCTTTTGAATGAGCCCATGTTGGCAGAAAGCATTTGTCTCGATATCCTTGAGGCAGATCCGGAAAATTATAAGGCGCTTGTCAATATGATCCTGGCGATCACGGAGCAGTTCGGTACCTCTTCATCCGGAGAGCTGGAACGCGCAAAACAATTGTTAACACGTCTTCCCAATGAATATGACCTGCAATATTATTCCGGTCTCATTTGTGAGCGGCAGGGAAAAGCAAAACTTGCCAAACGTATGCCGGATGGGGGTTTTATTGCCTACGAATGGCTAAGGGATGCAATGGATCATTATGAAAAAGCAGAGGCCCTTCGCCCTTCGGAAAATGTGGACGCCATCCTGCGCTGGAATACCTGTGCGCGTCTCATCATTCATCATAACCTGAAGCCAAGGAATGAAGAGTATATGGAAGCGCCGCTGGAATAAAAAAGATACTTGTTATTAGAACAACCCAACTATTTATTTCGCAATCCCCGAAATGGGTTTCTTGCTTTTAGGAATTTTGAAGGTTGAGAAGATTACTCAAAGCTATCGGAAATCAAAAAACAACTTAGATCTCAATAACGCTGTTAGTACCTCCAAATACATTAGGTGCCACACTGTCCGCATCGGCATCATTCAGCCACTCGGTCTTATTTACTAAATATTTGAACTGGTGCTGGCTGTCTTTTGGCAAAGAAACCTCGGCGGAAAATGTACCGTCTTTTTTCTTTTTAAGTACAATGGAATTCTGCCAATCGCTGTTAAGTCCAATCACTTCAACGGTCTCTGCATTTTCTGGTGCAAAACTGAATTTTACCTTGCAGTAATCCTTTGTTTTAAAATAGGTCTTCTGTATCATTTTATCTTTAGCTGGTTTACAAATTAACGTTACCCTTAATACGGTTTTTTAAAGAAGGTAACCCACTGCATATCCGCAAAAAAAAACCCTTACAGGTAAAGGTGTAACTTACAATTTTTTAGAAGATGCCCTCCCTACTGAGCTTGCTGGTCTCCAACGGCGTGAAATTAATAGTTATCTTCTCTTATAAACACTCCAAGCCCGTATAGGGGAATAATATATTACGGGGTGCTAAATGGAATATACCCATTACAGGGTATATAAATTAATGCCTGGTAATCTACATTTATAAAAATATATTAAATGAAAAAATTTTTTTTATTTCTCCTCCTTTTTATACTAACAGGCCTTACCGGAAAAACACAAAGCCTTATTCAAAAATTTGTTGAAAACACATTTATTCTTTCGGATGCATTTAAAAGTCCTGACGGGTATTATTTTGGCAGCATAGGCTATAAATTAAATCAGGGTTCTATTTTAATGATTAACGCTATTGGAACTACTGATAATTTTAAACCCATGATAATAGTAAAGGGGCCTGTTGAAAACGGTAAGGAAGTAATCGCAACTTTAAAATCCTATGATACCAGCTATAATGGTAAAGAAACTAATGCTGTATACATACTTCCTGAAACCGGAGAATACAACATTTTTATTGCCAATGGCCGATTGGGTGAAAAAGGAACAGTAACTACCAAAATGGGGTTAGGCAGTATAGATTGGTTGGATAATACCAAAATATTTCCAACCACAAACAACAGCCCCTTTTCATTGGCATTAGCAAACCTGCTGCGGCAGGCTATTTTTCATTTTAATTTGATAAGAGGAGAAAAAGATATGTGGGGTAATAATAAAACCACGTTTGTGATGCCCGGGGCAGATATGAAAGATGCAGGAACTCAGATTGGAATTTATACAGATTTAGATGCAAAAATGGAAGTAGGTTATTACAATGCCTGCCAATATTCTATGGGAAATTTTAATTACGAAAGCAAGCCGGATAAAAACGGAGGTGAGTACTCTTATTTGTATGATCAGAAAGATACAGCGATAGCAATAAAAAAATACGACAGTTTAAAAACTGTGCTTACCAATGCACTCACAACAGATTTTGTTGTAGAAAGAGAGGCAAATTTTTCACTTTTTTCAACCAAAGAAGATAGGCATAGAATAAGAAAAAACGGGCGTAGAATTATTTTTGCACATAAAGGCAATGAAGCAGTCATTGACCCTGCTAATCATTTTTATTATTTATTGGCATCAAATAAAATGAAAGTCGAATTGTGTTTACACTCCGATAATACCAAAGCAGAAATAACATTAAGAATTTACAGCGAGGAAAAGTGAACAAAATGAAGTCAAAACAATATTTTTTAATAGTATTTTTAATGACTCCCGCTTTTTGCTTTGCACAAATATTCTCTAAAGCCGATACAGCAAAAAGTAAAGAGATAGAAAAAAGCATTATTCAACTGGTATCAAAGGCTGCTTACAATTTTAAAGACCTGCGCAAAGGAGAATTTAAAAAAGAAAGGGATTCAGTTACTTACAATGCAAAGCCTGTTTTTAAAATGCATGCCCAACAATATTTCATCACTCATTCAAATGCCACAGGAAAGAGTTTTTACATATCGTCTTACACTGAACCTCATGCGATGAATTTAGCAATAATCTGTTTAGGGATTATGACCGAAGGAAACAAGAGCAATTGGATAACGACGGAAGCATTTTTTGATGATAAAGATTTGCAGGGGGCATGGTTGAATTATAAAGGAGCGGTTGTTGGTAAAATAACCCGAAATGCAAAAGAAAAAATTTTTACTATATCTATTGGCTTATTTTAATAATGGTAAAGTGAAACACAAAATGCCCATTATATCAGCATTGTAACAATGTGATCAACTTAAAAAAAATCTATGAAATATTTATTTTTTTGTTTTTTATTCTTCTCCGCATCTGCTTTCTCACAACAAGGCAATACATTTTCTTTTTCGCAACTTTTGCAACCGGTTTATCTTGGTATTGACAAACCGACACCTAAACCTTATTATTTTCTTGTAAATAAGTCAATTTATAAGTTGGATGGCTACGAAGCAGGCTATCAAACACCTGGAATAGCATCTCTTGATAACAGGTATTATTTAATGTGCAATATCAGCGGAGT
>JANYIM010000240.1 GCA_025362055.1 Bacteroidota bacterium | reverse complement strand
CTTTTAGGAATAGGGGCAATTATTTTTTGAGTCCCTGCCTGAACTGCAACAACAGAGCCATATCCTTTACACCGGGTTCTTTTTCAAATTTGCTATTGATATCAATTCCATAATAATCGGGATGCTTGAATGCTTTTATTTTTGCAATATCTTCCAGGCCAATGCCACCACTTAAAAAGAAAGGTTTTTCTATTTTAGCTTTCGCCAGGATCTTCCAGTCAAATAGTTTCCCGGTGCCGCCTGCGATCCCATCGCTACCTTTTGTGTCAAACAGGTAATAATCACATACCTCATCATAATCTGCTACCATTTCATCAATCGATGCTGTATCATCTCCAATCCCAAATACTTTGATCACTTCTACTTCATCTGATAAGGCTTCACATAATTCGGGTGTTTCGTCGCCATGCAGTTGCACCACATCTAATCCGTAATCTTCCGTTACCTGCATGATCGTATCATAATCAGCATTTACAAATACGCCCACTTTTTTCAGGTCAAAATCAGAATTCTTCAGATCTTTTTTATTGATGGTATCGCCTGCATACCTTGGTGAATCTTTGTAAAAGATCAGTCCTGCAAAATCAATGTCCAGTCCATCTAACTGTTGCAATTGTTTCAGTTGTGTAATGCCGCATACTTTAATGTTCATATTGTTTTGTTTTTATTTTTTTTTATCCTCGGGCTGAAGCCCGAGGCAATTCAGCAAGTCATGCAATTGAAGCCCTAGGCAATTCAGCAATTCAATTTTTCAACAAACTTCTTAAATGCATCCCCCGGATCATTCTCTTTCATAAAATTCTCGCCTATCAAAAAGCCTTTAAAACCCTGTTGTTTCAATTGTTTGATCGTTTCCACATCACTGATCCCGCTCTCTGCAATAACAACCTTACCAGCAGGTATCTTTTTACTCAATTCAACAGAACGGTTTATATCTACCCCAAAGGTCTTTAAATCGCGGTTATTGATACCTATTAAACTTATTTCATCACAAATATGTTGTAATTCCTCCTCATTATGAATTTCCAGTAATACCTCCAATTGAATTTCGTTCGCAATGGAGGCCAGTTCTTTTACTTTTTTGGGCGTTAAACAGGCTGCTATCAGTAATAACACATCCGCCCCCATCGCCTTCGTCTCCATTACCTGGTATGCATCAATGATAAAATCTTTGCGCAGGATGGGAATAGGGTTTATCCTTGCCTGTACAAGGTCATTGGTTGCTCCTCCAAAGAAATCATGATCTGTTAATACCGACAAACAACTGGCACCGTATTTTGCATAAGCAGCAGTAACTTCTACAACAGCAGCGCTGTCATTGATCGTTCCTTTCGAGGGCGACCTCCTTTTGAATTCTGCAATGATCCCTGTCCTTGTTTCATCCAACAAAAATTCTTTTAGTGACAATGTCTTCCGGCTGAAGAACGCTTGTTGCTTCAATTCAGTGATCGGGACTTCCGATCTCCGTTTTTCAACTTCGATCTTCTTATGTGCTATTATCGTTTCTAAAATATTCAACCATTACTGAATTAATGCAGTTAAAGCAGCCAATGCCCTTCCACTTTCCAAACTCTCTACTGCCAGTTGATAACATTCCGCATAGTTTTTATATTTACCCGTGCACTGCAGCGCCATGGCCGAATTGGCCAACACCACCGCATTCTGTGCCCAGCTACCATTGCCTTTTAAAATGCGCATGAATATTTTTGCGGCTTCTTCAACAGTGTTGCCCCCGTAAATATCCGCCGCACTCACTGTACGCTTTCCCAGATCTTCTGCACTGAATATCATTTCACCCGAATGGGTAATTACTTTTGTATCGCCTGTCAATGATATCTCATCATAACCATCCAGGCCGTGAATGATGGTGAAAGCGCTATCGCCTTTTTGCAAAAGATAATTATATATCCTCGCCATTTCCAGGCTATACACGCCTATCAACTGGTATTGCGGGGAAACGGGGTTCACCATCGGGCCCAGCATATTGAAAAAAGTCCTTACCCCTAAATTTTTCCGGATAGGTGCAACTACTTTCAATGCCGGATGAAACAAAGGCGCATGCAAAAAACATATGTTAGCCTCCTCCAGCTCTTTCCTCAATGCATCATTACCTGTTTTAAATTTATAACCCAACTGTTCCATCACATTACTGGAACCACTGATCGAAGAGGCACCATAATTGCCATGTTTGGCAACTTTATTACCGGTACCAGCTACAATGAAACAACTGAGCGTGGAGATATTGAAGGTATTTTTACCATCTCCGCCGGTACCCACGATATCCATTAGTTCCTGGCCATCGAGGTTGGGCTTTACACAAAGCTCCATCAGTGCATCCCTGAATCCCTGCAATTCATGGATAGTGATACTGCGCATAAGGTATACCGTAATGAAAGCTGCGATCTCTGTTTCACTATACATGTTTTTGGAGATATCAGTCAATACCTCCTTCGCCTGTTCCCTTGACAGGCTCTTATGTTCGAATAAATAGTTTAATATCTTTTTCATGTTTTTACCGCCGAGACGCAACAGCACTGGCTACGCTTTAATTCCCCGCGCCTCAGCGGTTACTTTTTTAACCAGTTACGTAATATCTTCTCCCCATCCGGCGTAAGCACACTTTCCGGGTGAAACTGTACGCCCTGCACATCAAATGTTTTGTGTTGCAATGCCATGATATATCCCTGTTCATCTCTTGCTGTTACTTCCAGTTCTCCCGGAAAATTATCATCACTGATTATCCAGCTATGATAACGCCCCACTTCAATTTCACCTGGCAATCCTTCAAACAACTTACTCCTCACTCCCGGCTCCCCACTATGAATTTGTATTTTAGTCGCCACCCCATGAAAGACCGTACTCAAATTCAACAAACTCCCGCCAAATGCCTCGCCAATGGCCTGGTGCCCCAAACAAACACCCAGTATAGATTTGGTAGCGGCATATGCTTTTATCAATGGCAATAACAATCCCGCTTCTTCAGGAATACCCGGACCCGGCGATAAAATGACCTTATCATATTCAGCTACTTTTTCCAATGCGATCTGATCATTACGATACACATCAACTTTTTCATGTGTGATCTTCTCCACTAAATGGACAAGATTATAGGTGAAGGAATCATAATTATCGAAGACCAATATTTTCATAACTAGTGGTTCATGATTGATAGCTCATGGTAAACAGCCTTGCTATGAACCATGAACTTTTGATTAAATATTCTGCGCCAATACAATCGCCAGTTTCAACGCATTTAATTTGTTATTCACTTCTGCCAGTTCATTTTCCGGTTTACTCCCTGCAGTTATTCCTGCACCTGCCTGGCAGATCAACGTATTTCCTTTACTTAAAAAAGTACGGATCATGATGGCATGATTAACGCTTCCATCAAATCCTATTATGCCAATGGCACCGCCATAATAACCCCTTGCCGTTGGTTCATACATATTGATCAGCTGCATGGCCTTGAATTTTGGTGCGCCACTCAATGTCCCGGCCGGAAAAGTAGTTGCCATCAATTTAAATGGATTGGCTTCCAGGCCAGGCTTCCCCGTTACTTCACTTACCAAATGAATAACATGACTGTAATAATTTATCTTCTTGTATTGCGTTACTTCTACTTCACTGCACATCCTGCTAAGGTCGTTCCTTGCAAGGTCAACGAGCATTACGTGTTCGGCATTTTCCTTAACATCGTTTTGCAACTGCATGGCCAGTGCCTTATCCTGTTCATCATCGCCCGTTCTTTTAAAAGTACCTGCAATGGGATGTACAACCGCTTTGCCATTTTGCACGATCAATTGGCTTTCGGGTGAAGAACCCATTAGTTTATAATCGCCATAGTCGAAATAAAATAGGTAAGGGCTGGGGTTGATGCTACGCAAAGCCCGGTACACATTGAATTCATCCCCGGTGAATTGTTGTTCATACCTGCGACTTAATACGATCTGGAATACATCACCCCGATGACAGTTGGCAATGCCTTTTTGCACCATGTTCATGTAAGCAGCATCCGGCATATTCGGCACTTCCTCACCTTTAATTTTAAAGGGGAATACCGGCACATCCTTACTTTTTATCAGGCTTTCGATCACAGCACCTTCGCTTTCTATGCCATTGATATTATTCTCGCAGATGAATAACTCGTCCTTAAAATGATCGATCGCAATAACGTATTGGTATAAACGATAACGCATTAACGGGATGCTGTTCAAGTCCCGTTCCCCTGCAGCGGGATCTAAGCTGAGGTTTTCAAAGAACCGCACGGCATCATAACTGCTGTATCCAAATAACCCCTGTGCAACTTTCACCGGCTTGGGCGCCACTTCAGTTATTTCAAACCGTTGCATAAAATCCCATAGATGTTGCGGTACATCTGCCGGGTTGGCGATATTTATTTTTTCAGCATTTTGTGCGGGTAGTTTGTATTCAATGGATGAAGCCGTACTTATCTCGATCCCCGCAATGGCATTGATACCGATAAATGAATAGCTATCCTCGCCTGTATGAAAATCTGTACTCTCGAGCAACACCGTATCCCTGAACCGGTCACGCAGGCGCAGGTAGATCCCCACTGGCGTATATATATCAGCGAGTAATTTTTTATAGCCGGTATGTATCAATATTTTTTTCATGCACCAATGATCTTCTTTATGACCGCCACTTATTTAAATGACCCTTTTTATTTTTCATCTACCCAGGCCCCATTCAGGCAAACAAAAAACCCCAACACATCGTGTCAGGGCTTAAATATTGTATATGCATAGCAATAATAAAGTGACACGTCAAAAATTTGACTGCCACCACCAACTATTGCTATTTGTATTATTGTATCTCATTTGTTATTGCAAATATGTAAACAATTTGACTAATAAAAAAACTTATTTTGTAAATTCCGTAAATTTTACAAAATGCTGATACAACAAAAAAAGGAAGGCGCTAAAGGTTCTTTCTATGTAGCAGAAAATGAGAAGGTACTGGCTGAGATGACCTATACCATGGCCAACACCGACCTGATGATCATTGATCATACAGAGGTATCGGATGAATTAAGAGGAAAAAATGTGGGCTATCAACTGGTACATACTGCTGTTGAATATGCCAGGACAAATCATATCAAGATAATGCCGCTGTGCCCATTTGCCAGGTCTGTGTTTGATAAAAAGAAGGAGGAATTTGGCGATGTGTTAAGAGGCAATTGATATTGAATGTAATAAATTATCTTTCCTTAAATGAATGAATATGAAATTGACCGTTTTTGGTGCAACAGGTATGGTTGGAAAGCAATTGGTGCAACAGGCTTTATTCAATGAAAATATTGTGAAAGCATTTGGAAGAAATGTATATACCACTGATCTTCCCGATAACAAAAATCTGCAACTGGTGCAAGGCGCTTTATTTGATCCAACTGAAGTATTCAATGCCATTAAAGGATGCGATGCCGTTCTTTCGGCCATTGGCGGCGGCTTCGACGGCACTGATAAGACCCGTACCCTCGGCATCAGGAATATCATTGCCCAGATGAAAAAAGCAAATGTGAAGAGGATCATTGCCATCGGCGGCATGGGCGTATTAAATGCAGATGAAAATACCTTATTGATTGACGGTGACGATTACCCGCCGGAATATATTCCCGTGGGAAAGGAGCACCAGAAAGCTTATGAATATTTAAAGGAAAGCGGATTGGACTGGACATTTGTTTGTGCGCCTGATATTATTGATGCAGGCCCAACCGGCGTTTATACCACCGCCGCCAATTATCCGCCCGCACACAATAATTACAAGATCAATGCCGGCGACCTGGCCATGTTCATGCTCAATGAATTGAAGAAAAATGAATACGTGCAACAAAGGGCAGGCATATCCAATTAATTTTTATTTTCCTTAACAGTGCTTTGGCACAGTTTTTACACCTTTGCACAAAATAAACAGCTTGAAAAAATATTTACTCCTCCTTTTTATAGTAGCCTCGGGTGTTGCCAAAGCACAAAAGATAGACAGCATCTACGTCAACCTCTATACCGACAGCCTCAAAAAAGGCACTTTTAACTATATCAATATCGACGGGCTTCTATCCAACGGAAAATATTTACCTCTTGATAGCACTGACATTATCTTTTGGGCCTCAGCGGGAAAATTTTATGGTAACACCTTGTGGATCGACAAGGACTTTGCAACTGAAAAAGTAAATATAAAGGTTACACTTAGGAAAAATCCTGCATTGCACAAAGAATTCACTATGTACATTAAAAAGAAACCTGATCCCGAATTGAAGACAAAAGAGGAATTTATGAATGAGATGCAGGGAAAGCAAAAACCAAAAAAAAATAAACGTTAACGCTCCTGCTTGTTACTACGAAAACTTCTTCGCGTCTTCTAAAAATTTAGCCAACCCGATATCTGTTAGCGGGTGCTTTAATAAACCCAGGATAGAATCCAGCGGGCAGGTACAAACATCAGCCCCGGCCTCTGCACAACTGATAATATGATTTGGATTACGAATGGATGCGGCCAATATCTCCGTTTTAAATCCCTGTATATCGAATATCTGGCGCAACTGGTGAATAAGTATCATGCCATCCCAGCCACTATCATCGATCCTGCCTATAAATGGTGAAACATAAGTAGCGCCTGCTTTTGCGGCCAATATGGCCTGTCCTGCAGAAAATATCAACGTACAATTCGTACGAATGCCATTCTCTGTGAACCACTTGATCGCCTTTACGCCTTCTTTTATCATCGGAACCTTTACCACGATATTAGGATGAATGGCAGCTAGTTTTTTCCCTTCAGCAACAATGCCATCAAAATCAGTTGATATCACTTCTGCACTGATATCACCATTCACAATTTCACAAATGGTTTTATAATGCGCCATCACCGCATCATTGCCTTTGATACCTTCCTTCGCCATTAAAGAGGGGTTGGTGGTAACACCATCTAAAATTCCAAGGTCATTTGCTTCTTTGATCTGAGCAAGGTTCGCTGTGTCGATAAAAAATTTCATATGAGCGTTAAATTATGTACGGCAAAAGTAAAATAATTAAGAGAGTAAACTTAAAATATTTATTAAAAAGGGGTAGGCGTCAAAGTTCAGTTAAATTCTTACCGTGAACAGGTAAATTCTTCGAATAACTTGCCTTCGGGGAATGAGGGCATAAAAAATGGCAAGTTACTTACATCGCACCGCTCAACCACCTACCCTTGCTACCTTCCGGTCCTGGGGGAGTTCAGCAGGAGCTGGCCGTATAAGACTTGCCGCTGCAAAGATAAGGAACTATCTTATAAAAAACAGCATGCCATCAATTAATGATCACCCAATGAAAATACTGATTACCCAGGATCAATACCGAACTAAAGCATATCGTTAAAAGCACATTCGCCAATTGAAATTTAAAGGAGTACTTATTTCCTTTTGATATTTTATATAGCAGCAAGAATAATATGGTACAAACGATGACCGACAAGGTATAAGTTCCTATCCCCAATATCTTACTGATCCTGCCCTCATCATTCAGGTTAATGAAATTCATTGCCCCTGCCAGCAGGCGAATATAAAATGCAGTGAACAGGAACGGGTACAGGTCATCGTTATTATACTTACGCAATAACCAATAAAAAACAGATCCCTGCAAAATGGTAAATAACGGGCCGGCAGCAGATACGATCACTTCATGCCGGTCTGGTATGATCATATTGTGCGGAAAAGTAGTCGTATTAAAGGTCATCCCCATCTTATATCCCAGCAACTCTCCTGCAACCCAATGCGCCAGCTCATGAAACACAAAACTTAAAAGAACGGCAATACCCGAAATGAGGATGTATTTGGCAGTCAGTTGAAAGGGCTTCATAATGAGTAATTAGGATATGGGGTTAAAAACTCACCCCCGGCTTGTCGGTCCTCGAATTGATCTTACTCACGCCGATCAATTGGTCTGATCGATCCGTAAAAGAACGATAATACATTAATATCGTATAACTGTTTTCCGTTTCCCAATAATTCCCTTCCAATTCACTTCTTTTAGAAGGATCATTTTTATCTACAGCGATATAAGTGTAATTATAATATCCCTGTTTCAGCAAAGCTGTGCATTCATACACCCCTTTATCAGCATTAAAGGTCATTTTTGTACTTGCATCAAATGCATAGCTGGTGAGTTGTCCGGCTAGATAAACATCTTTATCTGCATAAGCAGTTCCTCCGGGCGGCGACAAACTAAAATGGATCGTTGCATAATCGGCCTGCCAGTATGGATTAAGCGTTTCGTATGTTTCCGACGAATACATTCCATTCAGGTCGCGGTAATAAACATAACGTTGGCCACTTCGGTCAATATCCGTCTTTAAAAATAATTCTGTTGAATTCTTTTTATAGTGCCCGCTGTCGACCCTGTCGCTTTGCAAATGAAAACTCCGCAGGTCAAGCCAGCGCCATTCCTTTCCACCCGGAAAATTGCAACTGTTCTCTGTACTATAATCCAACATGTTTCCCCGTACAAATGTGGGCGCAATATCTTTTTGCGAGTTATCCCAACGGTTATTTTGCAGTATCACCACTTTTACCTGCTGCGCCGCACTGAAGGTATTCAGTCCCGTTATGTTGGCACTAAACCTTACTTTCTGGGCCGACTGTGCTATTTGTGGCGTAAAAGGTTGTACGATCTGCCCGGTGATCGCCGCTTTCTGATCCAGCACCAGCAAGCGTCGTGTAAAGATCAGTTTCGATGTATCCCCATCTAAAAAAACTTTCAGTAAATAATTCCCGGAAAGCGTGATGGTAGTACTCCTGTCGGGTACGATCGCCTGGTAATGCGTATAATGTGTTAATGCAATGGAAGAATAGCGATAAGTGGTGATGCGCTGTTGCGTAAATCCCTTTATATAATTAAAGGAATTGATGTCAACAGGTTCCCAGTTATAATCACACAACTGGAAGGCATAATAATAACTTTTTACATTGCCCTCCATGTCATCAAAGTGCAACTCCATCTGATCGCCGCTGTTCATGTTATAAACAGGAAGCGAGTACTGGTCACCATACATAAAAAAACGTACGGATTGAATGTTTGACCTGTACAAATGATCGGGCAATTGTGAAAATGCCTTCATTCCTGAAAAGGGCAAACAAAGCAACAGGAAATATTTTTTTGGAATAAGCTGTAGCACATTTCTCAACATCGTCCCCACCGCAGCGGGACTCACTTGTACTGCACTGCATGGCTGAATTTTTTCCATCTGGTTAGGTAGCATTACGTTTAAATAAAATACATTTGTAAGATAACAAAAAATATGCCGATTGAACGTTTCTGCATTCATAGCAAACCGGATCGCCTTTAACCGGGAGAAGACCTTTTCAAAATTCATCATCAGGCTGGCCATCAGCGCTACTGCCATCAGCGTGGCGATCATGATCGTTGCCATGAGTTTTGTAAACGGTTTTCAGCAAGTCATCAGCAATAAAGTATTCAGTTTTTGGGGACATATCCGTGTTCAG
Source organism: Bacteroidota bacterium (assembly GCA_025362055.1). Taxonomy (GTDB): domain Bacteria; phylum Bacteroidota; class Bacteroidia; order Chitinophagales; family Chitinophagaceae; genus Ferruginibacter. The sequence goes on along the minus strand of JANYIM010000240.1, from coordinate 1,641 downwards.
CAAGACGTAGAGAACAGGGTTAGCATCGCAGAAGAATATCCCATCACCCAAAATGATACTGTAGAAAGATACCTTAAGCATTTACCCGAAGTAAGGTCGGTAGAGCGTTATGCAACAAAATCAGCGATCATTAAATCCGGAAGTGAAATAGAAAGTGTTTTATTAAAAGGTGTTGACGCTTCTTTTGATTACAACAGGCTACAACCTTTTTTGCTGCAAGGTAGGTGGACCTCTTTTTCGGACAGCGACTATAGCAGGGAAATAGACATATCCGCCTATACTGCCAACCAGTTAAAAGTAAAGGTCGATGATAGCACAATGGTTTTCTTTTTCAGGGAAGATGGAAGCAAAACCGCACGTTGGCTAAAGATCGCAGGTATTTATAAAACAGCGATCGATGAATATGATAAGAATTTTGCACTCTGTGATATCAATCTCATCCGCCGGCTGAACCTCTGGCAAAAAGACCAGATCGGGGGTTACGAGATCTTTTTAAAAGATTATGACAAAACAGATACCGTCAATAAGGTCATTTATGCCGGATTGCCGCAAACCTGGTACAGCAGGACCATTAAAGAAATTTATCCTAATATATTCGACTGGTTGAACCTGCAGGGAAAAATAAAAAACATTCTTTTATGGATAATGATGGTAGTTGCCATTGTTAACCTTGTAACCTGCCTTATCATTCTTGTGCTGGAGCGGACACGCATGACCGGTATCTTAAAAGCGTTGGGTGCAACGGACTGGAATGTTCAACAGATATTTTTATACAACACGATGGTGATCGCCGTTACGGGTATCATTGCCGGTGCATTGCTGGGCCTGGGCATCTGCTGGCTCCAGGAAAGAACCGGTTTCATCCAATTAAATGAAGAAGCTTATTATATGAAGGCAGCGCACGCTAACGTCGTCTATTGGCAGGTGTTATTGATATGCGGTATCACTTTGGTGGTATCATTTGCAACCCTTATCATCCCCACCTTCCTTGTTAAGAAGATAAAACCGGTAAAAGCGATACAGTTCAGGTAAGTTGTGAGAGGATGATCCCTGCTGCCACCGCTGCATTCAATGATTCGGCCCCGCCTGCTTTTGGAATGGTGACCTTTTCACTTACCAATGCCATCACTTCATCACTGATACCTTTGGATTCATTGCCGATAACGATGATCCCTTCTTTGACCGGCGATAATTCTTTTATATTTTTTCCGTCAAGCGCAGCAGCATAAATTTTTACCTGGCCGTTCTTTTCTAACCATGCGGCCAGGTTGGTATAAACAATATTAACCCTTGCCAGGCTGCCCATGGTACTTTGCACAACTTTTGGATTATACCTGTCGGCGCAGCCGGTTGAACAAACGATATTCTCCACCGCAAACCAATCTGCAATACGAATGATGGTTCCCATATTGCCCGGGTCCTGTATCGTATCCAGTGCCAGCGTGATCTTACTGTTGGGTTTTATATCATCATTTGCTGGCCATTGCTTAAAGACTGCTAATACACTGTTTGGAGTTGCCAGTGCGGAGATCTTTTCCAACTCAAAATCCTTAATGGCTTCAAATGCAGTAGCAGGGTATTTCTTAGCCAATGCGGCATTTTCATCCAGCCATACCTGTTCGGCAAAAATTTCATTGCAAA
>JANYIM010000237.1 GCA_025362055.1 Bacteroidota bacterium | reverse complement strand
AACTTAAGGTACTTGAGTGATGTGTTCAAGTCATTTAATGTACGGGTAATAGATGCCGATGGCCATGTGATCAGGAACTACCAGTTCACGAATTTGGTGTATGGGTCGATCCTGCCGTTTGATTTAAGTTCATTGCCTTCTGCGACGTATATGCTGGAAGTGTATAATGAATTTGACAGGGCGGCATTCAGGGTAGTGATAATGCATTAATGATGTGCGGCCCACTAACCCTGAAGTGGTGATGGGATACAAAGAATTAAAGACGCTTTAAAATAAAAACCGCTCCATAACGGGGCGGTTTTTTATTTTTATTTTACACAGCATCATAAACAACCTTCACCCTCTTTTTCTCTTTTCTTCTCTTAGCCAATAATTGAATATCTTGCAACTCTATTTTTAATAAGTAAGAATGTATCCGAATTTATATTACGCTTTCAAAGACTGGTTTGGGTGGAGCCTGCAAGGGTTTAAGTTTTTAAACACTTTTGGGTTAATGGTCGCAATGGGATTTATTACTGCTGCCCTGGTATTGAACCGTGAATTACAGCGAAAGGAAAAGCAGGGCCTATTATCACCCCGAGAAGAGATGATCACTGTTGGTAAGCCTGCTTCTGTAAGTGAATTGATCATTAACGCCCTGGTGGGTTTTATTTTTGGGTATAAATTAATTGGATTGTTCTTTGGCAAACCGGAGGGGATCAACGCACAGGATTATATTTTTTCAAGGGAGGGGAGTATTGCGGGGGGATTGCTGGTTGCAGTTTTATTAGCTGGATTAAAATGGTGGGACAAGAACAAACAAAAATTAAAAGAACCCGAGCGGCGTAATGTGCGCATCTGGCCACATGACAGGGTAGGAGATATTATCATACTAGGATTAATATTCGGTATTCTTGGTGCCAAGTTATTTGATAACCTGGAGAACTGGAGCGAATTCATAAAAGACCCGATCGGCAGATTGTTCTCTACCAGCGGACTTACTTTTTATGGTGGGTTGATCATCGCAGCCATTGCCATTTGCTGGTATGCGGCAAAAAAGGGTATCAAACTGATCCATTTGGCGGATGCAGTAGGCCCTGCTTTATTGCTTGCGTATGCCGTAGGACGTATTGGCTGCCAGGTTGCAGGTGATGGCGACTGGGGTATTTATAATAGTGCCTATATAACAGATTCCACAGGTAAAGTGGTACTTGCTAAGTCCGGGGAATTTGATAACCAGCTTAAAAAAAATACAGCATATTATCTCAATGGTGAAGTAATTGAAAAAGGTAGTTTTGGAGAGGATACAGCCGTAAGTGTTACCGACAGGAAGTACGAAAGTCTGGACCTTGTACCCCGTAAGTCATTTAAAGCGCCGTCTTTCTTACCCGTATGGATGGTTGCCTATACTTTTCCGATGAATGTAAATAAGGATGGGGTAAAGATACCGGGCTGTACAGAGGAGCATTGCCGGGCACTTCCGCAACCCGTTTTTCCCACACCTTTTTACGAGACCATTTTTTGTACCCTGCTATTCCTTTTTCTATGGGCCATTCGAAACCGCATTAATACTCCTGGTATAATGTTTGGAATATACCTGATCTTAAATGGGTTAGAACGTTTTGCTATTGAATTAATAAGGGTAAATAATACTTATTCTATATTTGGTTTTCACCCCACTCAGGCCGAGATCATCTCTTCTTCACTAGTAATATCGGGCATCATCTTGATAATTGTTTCCAGGAGACGAGCTCAAAGGTAGCTACAAACAGCAGCTTCAAGGGTGAAGCATACTGCTTTATATTTTCTTCAGTATCGGAAACTGATGCACTACCGGAAGCTGTTCAAAGCGAAAATCTACTCCCTGGGGCGTATAGCTTTTGAATTTTACGAGTTTCTATCTTTTTTAGCTTTCATGATTGTAACTTTTCCTCTCTCTCTTCCGTTCTAAACAGGATTTTAGCCAAATATCCCTGAAATTAGCCGTTTAATATAAAACAATGTACTATGCAAAACAAAGTACCTACTTTTGTGAAGTAGTTATCAAAGTATATAACTGCTCATTTTAAAAAAGTCACCCGACAGCCATTCGGGTTAAAAACAAAAAGTATAGCCATGAACAAATTTTTCAGCCTGCTGGCTGCTATCACTATTAGTATGTCCAGCACTGCCCAAAACGGAGGCAAAATATCCGGAAGTATTAAGGACGGAGGTAATCAGAAGATCATTGATGCCGCTACCGTTTCCCTCTTAAAAGCAAAGGATTCGAGCCTGGTAAAGGCCGCTGTAGCCGATGCAAATGGTAATTTCTCTTTTGAAAATGTAAAGGAAGGTTCTTACCTGGTGTTAGCAACTTCAGTAGGGCACAATAAATCCTACAGTTCCGTGCTTACGATCAGTGCAGCTCAAAGCACTGCACAAGCGGGAGTGTTGCAACTTATTCCTTCCAGCAAAAGCCTAAAGGAAGTAGTGGTAAGTTCCAAAAAGCCTTTCATTGAAAGAAAATCTGACAGGACCATTGTTAATGTGGAGTCCTCCATTACCAGTGTTGGCAGTACAGCCCTTGAAGTATTGGAAAAAGCGCCGGGTGTTACCGTTGACAAAGATGGTAATGTAAGCCTGAAAGGAAAACAAGGCGTACTGATCATGATGGATGGAAAACCTACTTTTCTATCGGGGGCAGAGTTGACCAATATGCTGCGCAATATGTCGGCTGCCAATCTTGACCAGATCGAGATCATGACCAATCCTTCTGCAAAATATGATGCAGCCGGAAAAGCAGGCATCATTAATATTAAAACAAAAAAGAACAAGCAAAAAGGATTTAATGGAAGTGTAACATCTTCTTATGGACAAGGTGTATATGCTAAAACCAACAACAGCTTGAATCTTAATTATCGCACTGGTAAAGTGAATGTATTTGGTTCTTTCAGTGCAAACTATCGTAATGGTTTCCAGGAGTTGGACATTTTGCGTAAGTACAAGAACGATGATAAAACCCTTAAAGCCATTTTTGAGCAAAACGCATTCATGAAAAGGCAGGGTGGTAATTATACTGCCAAGGTTGGTGCTGATTATTATGTAAACAAAAAGACAACGATCGGGGTTGTATTTACAGGAATAAGTTCTCCTGAAACACAAACCGGGCTTAATACAAGCTATCTTAAGAACAGCGCAGGTTCTGTAGATTCAATTGTGCAGGCCGCCAACAAAGAAAGCGGTAGCTGGAAGAACGGTGGAATTAACCTGAACTTTCGTCACCAATTCGATTCAACCGGAAAAGAATTAACGGCCGATATTGATTACCTGCATTACAATTCCAATAAGGACCAGAATTTTACCAATGCAAGTTATACGCCTGACTGGATGCTGAAGAGCAGCGATGAATTAACCGGACAGCTACCTTCAAATATCAATATTTATTCTGCTAAACTCGATTACACGTACCCGTTAAAGAAGGGTGCAAAGATCGAGTCAGGTTTAAAATCAAGCTATGTAAAAACAGATAACACTGCGGGTTACTATAATGTTGTGAGTGGAGTTAAATATGTTGATTATGAAAAAACGAATCGTTTTGATTATAAGGAAAACCTCAATGCAGCCTATGTGAATTTCAGTAAAGAATGGAAGAAATGGAGTTTGCAGACAGGCTTGCGTTTGGAAAATACCAATTACCAGGGACGCCAGTTTGGCAATCCGCAACGAGCTGACTCTGCATTTAAGAACAGTTATACCAATTTATTTCCAACCTTGTTCGTAGGATATAATCCATCTGAAAAGAACCAGTTTAGTTTTTCATTTGGCCGGAGGATCAATCGCCCTAATTATGAAGACCTGAACCCGTTCTTATTCTTCCTGGATAAATACACTTATGGTGCAGGCAACCCTTTTTTAAGGCCGATGTATTCTAATGTATTTGAACTAAACCATACATTCAAACAATTTTTGACCACTACTTTGAATTACAGTCATACCAAGGACCTGTTCACAGAAACATTTGAACAAAAGGATTTTGCAACGATCGTACGCCAGGGTAACTATGGCTCCATGAATGATGCCAGTATATCAGTAAGCGCACAGGTGCCATTTGCAAAATGGTGGAGTGCCAATATTTATACCGAAGGCAGGTACAACCAGTTCAAAGGAATATTGTATGGTGAAAATGTGGATGTACACGCTACTAATTTTTTAGTGAATGTGAGCAACCAGTTCAAATTTAAAAAAGGATGGAGTGCTGATGTTTCAGGCTTTTATAGAACTAAAGGTGTGGAAGGTGAAATTATCATACAACCATTGGGCCAGTTAAGTGCCGGTATACAAAAGCAGGTAATGAAGAATAAAGCCACTGTTAAATTCAATGTTCGTGATATTCTTAATACGCAACATCCAAGTGGCAATATCAATTTCCAGAATACAGAGGCACATTTCAGTCAAATGGGAGATAACCGTGTAGCTAATATCAGCTTTACTTATCGCTTCGGTAAACCTATTAAAGGATTACAAAAGAGAAAAACCGGTGGGGCGGGGGATGAGCAAAATCGTGTTAAGTCGGGAGGGAATTAGGAAGTTGATAGCTGGTAGTGTGTAGTTTGCCTCCTATAAACTATCAACTACCCACTAAAATTTTGATGGCGCTTTTTGTAAAAACCTGTGGCTTTCTGCCATGGGTTTTTTACTTTTGTTAAAACTTATTATCATGCCATCATTTGACCTTGTAAGTAAAGTTGACCTGCAAACACTGGATAATGCCATCAATACCGTGCATAAGGAGATCAGCAATCGATATGATTTTAAAGGTTCCCATGTGGTCATCGAGTTGAATAAAAAAGAATTTAAAGTGAACCTGGAATCAGACAGCGACATGAAACTGAGCCAGATCAGGGATGTAATGATCAGCCGTAGTATCAAACAAGGACTGGCCGGCGAGATATATGATTTCAGTAAAGAGCCTTTTCAAAGCGGTAAAGTAGTAAAGCAGGAAGTAACCGTACGTAATGGTATCAAACAGGAAGATGCTAAGAAGATCGTTAAACTGATAAAAGATGGTGGTTTTAAGGTACAGGCAGCCATTATGGATGACATTATCCGGGTAACTGCTAAAAAAATTGACGAGCTGCAGGAAGTGATACAGGCTACAAAGACCTGGAACCTGGGCATAGCGATGCAATTTATTAATATGAAGAGTTAACCTGGTTTTTGGTTTTATATTCTCGGTTTTTTAGATCAAAAGACCCTAAATATGTGCAAGAGCCCCTGATTATAAGACTCTTAATAGAAAACACAAAACGGTAAACAGAAAATTCCTTATCTTCGCACATTATCATAAACTGTACGGCAAAATCCGTACGCAAAAAAATAATAAAATTATGAAACAAGGAATTCACCCGGATGGTTACAGGCCGGTAGTTTTTAAGGACATGAGCAATGGTACACAGTTTCTGAGCCGTTCTACAGCTCATTCAAGTGAAAAAGTTAAATGGGAAGATGGGAACGAGTATCCCGTAATCAAGTTGGAGATCTCAAATACTTCTCATCCTTTTTACACCGGTAAGAATGTATTGGTAGATACAGCAGGACGTATCGATAAGTTCAACAAACGTTACGAAAAAAGAGCAAAATAATTAATTTAGATCATTATCTTTATTTAAAGTTTGTTTTTCATGGCTATACTTTAAGTCCCTTCGGTTCTCCGGGGGGCTTTTTTTACTGCTACCCCTGCACAATCCTAGAAGGGCGAATTTTCCCCCAAGCGTAATTTGAAAATATTTTCTATAGAATAAACCTTTCGGATTTTATAAGGTCTAATCAAAGTAACACTATCCGCTGGAAATTACCGCTCCCCTTTGATACGCCCGGCAGGCTTGGATGTTTTCTATTTCAAGGCTGCAATTTTACGTCTGACGTAATCTGTTCTGCAGGTTATTTTGTATATTGTATTATTCAAATTTTAACTAAATGCAATGAGAAAAAAGCTACTTCTATTAGCTGCTGTGATGAGTTCTGTCACAGTATTTTCTCAGGATTTCTCCAATAAAGGGAAAGACTTTTGGGTAGGGTATGGTTCCCATTGCGATATGTATAGTGCCAACGGAACAATGAACGCAACCGGTGGTGCACAGGATATGGTACTGTATTTTGCCACAGAAGCAGTTACGACAGTTACGGTATCGATACCCGGACTTGGATATAGCCAAACCTATCCGAATCTTCATGCTGATACCATTTATGAAGTGCTGATCCCCAAAACCGGTGCATATGATGCACGCTTAGGCACAGAGGGAACATCCAGCAAAGGAATTCATATATCCAGCGATAAACCGATCGTTGCTTATGCGCATATCTATAATGGGGCAAGATCGGGTGCTAGCTTGTTGTTCCCAACCAATACACTGGGAAAAGAATATTATTCGCTTAATATCAATCAGAATTCACAACAGGCTTATTCGTATTGCTATTTCTTTGTGGTGGCAACCGATACGGGTACAACCACCATCCAGGTAACACCTTCTGCCAATACCCAGACCATGATCGCTGGTCAGACGTATACCTTTAATTTAACGCAGGGCCAGGTATTTAATGCACTTGGTCAGCTTGCAGGTAATATAGGCGTAGACCTTACGGGTTCAAAGGTGGTAAGTATTGCCAGTGGCACCGGCAATTGTAAACCAATCGCCGTCTTTTCAGGTAGTGGAAAAATAAGCCTGAATTGCCCGGTAAACGGAGGAGGGTCCGCAGATAATTATATCGTCCAATCTTTCCCCAAAACAGCCTGGGGAAAAAATTACCTTACGGTTCCTACTTATGGCATGCCTTATAATTATTTCAGGATCGCTGTTTCAGATCCAACAGCCATTGTTAAATTGAATGGGGTTGTATTATCCGGACTTAATAATAATTTTTATTACCAATTCGGAGCAACGAATCAGCCCAATTATATCCAGTCTGATAAGCCCGTCATGGTAGCACAATACATCACCACGTCGGGGGCTTGCGGCAATACCGGGATAATACCTACCAATGACGGAGATCCCGAAGTGATCTACCTTAGTTCAATTGAACAGAATATTTCCAGGGTTTTGTTATATGCAACGCCACATTTTGCCATTAACGAACATTTTATAAGTGTAATGATCCCAAATGGCGGGACGGGGGTTAGTTCTTTTCGGGTAGACGGGGCCGTACCTGCCAATCCCTTTGTGGTGCATCCGCAAAACAGTAATTATTCTTACCTGCAACAACAGGTAAGTGTTGGAATTCATACACTGCAATCTGACTCGGGCTTTAATGCAAGTGCCTACGGATATGGAAATGTTGAATCGTATGGTTATAATGCCGGTACCAATATCAAGGACCTGTTCACATTCATTACTCCCATCAATCCCTTAAGTATAAGTACTAACGTTACCGCCTGTACGGGCACACCTTTTTACTTTTCTGTAACTTTGCCAAAGCCCCCTGATTCACTCACTTATCTTGCCTGGGATTTTCATAATAACCCACCGGGCAACCCTTATCCGAATGTTACACAGAATGCCCCGCTAATTTCTGATTCCAATTATTTTATCGGCAGTACACAGGTTTGGAGATATAGGTTACCATCACTTTATACCTATTCACCGACCGGTGTTTATCCTATTACCATAACTGCCGGGACATTGACTTCTGAAGGATGCGGAAATTCAGTGATCATTGACCGTGATCTTTATGTATATGATCCACCCATACTTGGATTTTCCTGGAGTAATAATGGATGTGTAACAGATAGTGTTGCTTTTACGGATACTTCCAATTATTCACCCGGAACTTAT
>JANYIM010000236.1 GCA_025362055.1 Bacteroidota bacterium | reverse complement strand
AACTTAATAATTAAAGAAATTTCTGAATATGTGGTTGTTGATTTACTGCAAAAATATCCAAATGAGACCTAATATGCAAATTATTTTATAATTTCTTTAAGATATCATTTACAGGGATTTACAGGGAAACGCTTACCAGCTAGACATCCTATTGTTTCTTTTCGTTGCATTTAAAGCCAAAATTTTTATGTTGGCCCCATTAACATATTATCATTTATGTATAGATAAGGCCCATTAATTTACTTTGACAAGGTTTGTTACTGCATTATATTGCTTTCTTTTTATGTATGGATTTTATCAATAAAATTATCGGGGAAGAGCTCAGTACTTTTGAAAAGAAGTTTGCGGAAGCGGTTAAAAGTCAGACCTTACTGCTAGACCGGATCATGCGGTACATCATTAAAAGGAAGGGAAAACAGTTAAGGCCGATGTTCGTTTTTTTGAGTGCCAAATTGCACGGAGATATCAATGAAGGTACTTACAGGGCCGCAGCGCTGGTAGAATTATTACATACTGCCACGTTGGTGCATGATGATGTGGTAGACGAGTCGCTGGAAAGAAGGGGGTTCTTTTCCATCAATGCCATCTGGAAAAATAAGATCGCCGTTTTGGTGGGCGACTACCTGTTATCGAAAGGCCTTTTATTGTCGACTTCCAATAATGATTTTGAACACCTGCATATATTATCGGAAGCCGTAAAGCAAATGAGTGAAGGAGAATTATTACAGATCGAAAAATCGCGTAAGCTTAACCTTAAGGAGGATATTTATTTTGAGATCATCCGCAATAAAACGGCATCCCTCCTTTCTTCTGCCTGTGCAGTGGGGGCCTATACTACCAGTAAAGATGAGCACATTACCGCAAAAATGAAATTATTCGGTGAAAAAGTAGGCATCGCCTTCCAGATCAAAGATGACCTTTTTGATTATGGCAAGGAAGACATTGGCAAGCCTACCGGTAACGATATAAAAGAAAAAAAGCTCACTTTACCGTTGATTTACACGCTCAATAAAGTTGCTGTTTCCAAAAGAAGGGAGTTAATTTATATCATCAAAAATGAGAACCGCGATCCTGCTAAAGTAAAGATCGTGATAGATACCGTAGTGGAAACCGGAGGCATTAAATATGCAGCCGAAAAAATGAACCAATACCGAGATGAAGCACTGGCTATCCTCCACGAATTCCCGGAAGGCGAAGTAAGAGAAGCGATGGAGGGGTTGGTAAGGTATACTACAGACAGGAAATACTAATGCGGGGTTTAAGGGGCTTAAACGTGCCTGCTTAACACTAAACTAAATGCATAAACGCTGGAACATATTACCCGTTCACGAAGCCAAAGTAAATGAACTGGCCGCCGCTCTTAAAATAAACCGTACCATCTGTAAGATATTAGTGGAACGGGGCATTGATAGTTTTGAAAAAGCCAAAGATTATTTTCGCCCGCAACTTGATCAATTGCACGACCCCTTTCTCATGAAGGACATGGACAAGGCTGTGGAGCGCATCACCACTGCCTTTGATAAAAAAGAAAAGATCCTTGTGTTTGGTGATTATGACGTGGATGGCACCACTTCTGTTGCCTGCATGTACCGCTTTCTATGTAAGATATACGAGCCTTCTTTGCTGGAATTCTATATCCCACACCGTTACCGGGAAGGATATGGCGTGAGTAAAATGGGGATCGACTTTGCAAAAGAAAATGGTTTTACGCTGATCATTTCGCTGGACTGCGGGATCAAGTCAGTAGATCTTATCGGGTATGCCAGGTCGTTAGGGATTGATTTTATTGTATGCGACCATCACCTGCCGGATGATGAGATCCCTGCTGCTGTAGCTATTCTTAACCCCAAGCAAAAAGATTGTAATTACCCCTATAAGGAATTATGCGGATGCGGTGTTGGTTTTAAACTGATCACGGCGCTGGCCGGGCAGTTTGGTATCGATCCCGAACATTATTATTGTTATTTAGACCTGTTAGCCACAGCCATTGCAGCCGATATTGTACCCATGACCGGCGAGAACAGGATCTTTGCCTGGTATGGATTGGAAAGAATAAACAGCAACCCTAATCCCGGGATCAGGGCATTGATACATTTAGGCGGCATCCGAACAAAATTATCTATCAACAATGTTGTTTTTGTAATTGCACCCAGGGTAAATGCTGCCGGCAGGATGGATGATGCCAGGAAGGCGGTGCAACTATTCATTGAAGAAGATGATACAAAAGCGATGGAGATCGCAAAATTGTTGCACAGTGACAATACTGACCGTAAAGAAGCCGATAGCAGTATTACCGCAGAAGCACTGGAAATAATCAATGCAGGTGCAGGACAGATCAATAAAAAGACCACGGTTGTTTTTAAAGACCATTGGCACAAGGGTGTAGTGGGTATTGTTGCCAGCAGGCTCATCGAAAACCATTATCGCCCAACGGTAGTGCTTACACGAAGTGGGGATGTGGTGGCAGGAAGCGCCCGAAGCGTAGCCGGTTTTAATTTGTATGAGGCCATACACGCCTGCCGGGAGCATTTGTTGGGCTATGGCGGGCACTTTGCGGCTGCAGGGCTTTCCTTATTGCCCGAAAACCTGGAAGCTTTCTCCAATAAATTTGAAGAAGTGGTTTCCGCAACCATAGCGCCGCACTTACTAGTGCCCGAGATAATCATTGATGCAGCGATTTCCTTTGCAGAATTAACCCGGCCCGTTTACGATATCCTTTGCCAGATGGAACCCTTTGGCCCCGAAAACATGCGGCCCGTATTCCTTGCAAAAAATGTGCAGGATACGGGCTATTCAAAGATCGCAAAAGAATTGCATATCCGCTTTGCAGTAAAGCAGGATAACACGAGTTTTACCGGCATTGGTTTCAATCTTGCAGAAAAATTCCCGCTTTTGCAAAAGCCGGTTGACCTCGTTTTTACGCTCGATGAAAATGAATGGAATGGCAATAGCAGTTTGCAGTTGAAGGTGATCGATGTGAGGGCAAGTGAGTGAGCAGTTGGTGGTTGGTAGTTGGTAGTCGATTTCGTACATGGAATAGATTTTACGTATCACCTGCAATTCCATATTTTGTGATGGCTGCTTAAAGATTAACGTGTTGTGCTATTAAACGCACTAACAAAATATCAGCGTTCAAAGGTCAGGGAACAAACACGGTCCCGCCATATGCGTGAGGCTGTTATCTTTCCTGTGTGTCATTTTATTTTTCTTTTTTGGACAGGCAAAAAAGAAAAATAAAATCATCGAAAATAGGCTACGGTTTAATAGCATCCCTTAGAAAATTCATTAACACAATACATTAAATTTTAAGATATCATCCATTGAAATCATCCTCTTACATAAGCTACTTTTTCTACATCAGTTTTAACTGGAACATCAGGATCGCGACACATATATTATTGCAGGAAATCAAGGGGGAAAAAAAATATGGTATCAATACTACAGGCGCTGATGAATTAAAAAAACTGGAAGAAAAAGGAATCGATATATCTCATGCAACTATCTACATGCCGGTAAGCTATTCGCTGCTTGATGCGATCTTTGATCAATTAAACGCTTCAACCCTCAAACCATGCAATCATTTCCTCGACCTTGGGTGTGGCAAGGGCCGGGCCCTCTGCGTAGCTGCCCACCATGGGTTTAAAAAAGTAACCGGCATTGATATTTCAAAAGAGTTATGTGCCGATGCGAAAGAGAATCTTGTTCTTACACAACAAAAAATACCTGCTTTGGAATTTGCTGTTGTCAATAATGATGCATTTTATTTTATGATACCCGCAGATGCAGACTATATTTTCATGTTCAATCCATTTGATGAAATGATAATGAGTGGCGTAGTAGAAAATATCATTGAAAGCCTGCAGCAAAACCCAAGAAGCATTTCAATTGCTTACGTGAACCCGCTGCATAAAGAGTTGTTTGTTAAGGCGGGGTTTAAGGAGGTGTATCATAGTAAGAAGATGAAATACCTGGAAGTATCTATATTGTACAAATGATTTTTGCCATCCTGAGGAACAAAGGATCCCAGTGAAAACACAAAGATGAATGAAACCAAAACATCGCATATTCATTAGCACAATACGTTACATTCAATAAAAGAATTTGTAGCCAAACACCTACCCTATCATCTCCACACTCCTGTTTATAAATTCCGTTAAGCTATTCCCTTTCAACAACCCCTGGGATAAAAGCGCAAGGTCTGCAAGATTATGCACAGTCTTTTCCTGCTTTGTTTTCTCTGTTTCCTTTAAGATGCCTGCAAATACAGCGTGATTGCCATTTACAGTAAGTGTTACTTCATCCGGCATATTTGCATAAAAAGCCCCCATCCCACCTTGCATGGCTGCCATATCCTTCATGCGCCGCATGAACTCGGGCCTTGTAGCAACTACCGGTGGCGCATCAGCGCTTAATCCTTTTATCTCTACGGTTACATTTAATCCGGGGTTCTTCACTGCAAATAATTCCCTGAGTTTTACCTCGTCGTCTTTACTCAATACGCTATCGCCCCCTTCCTGTTTATCAATTAAGTTATCAACGATGTCGCTGTCAACCCTTGTAAACTGTATGTTTTCCCACTTCATTTCCATCTGGTTCATAAAGCCATTATCAATGATGGTTTCCAGCTTAACAACTATAAAGCCTTTGGCAACCGCTTGTTGTATGTATGCATCCTGTTGTACAGGGTCGGTAGTATAGAGGATCACCTGTTTGCCTTCCTTATTCTTTTGCAGTGTTTCTGTCGCTAACTTGTATTCTTCAATCGTTTGAAATTTACCTGCCATGTCCTCCAACACAAGGAATTTATTGGCCTTCTCCAAAAATTTATCATCCGTCATCATGCCATATTTTACGAACAGGCCAAGGCTTTCCCATTTCCCTTCAAATACAAGTCTGTCTTTAGTAAACAGCTCTTCTAACTTATCGGCTACCTTTTTGGTGATATGCGCATTGATCTTGCGTACATTGGGATCGCCCTGTAAATAACTACGACTAACGTTCAGGGGTATGTCCGGACTATCGATCACGCCATGCAGCAACATTAAAAATTCGGGAACAATATCTTTCACTTCATCGGTTACAAATACCTGGTTACTGTATAGCTGGATCTTATTTTTTTGTATCTCGTAGCTCTGCTTTATTTGGGGGAAATACAAGATGCCGGTAAGGTTAAAAGGATAATCCACATTCAGGTGTATCCAAAACAGGGGCGCTTCGCTGTAAGGATAGAGTTCCTTATAAAAATTTTGATAGTCTTCCGTACTTAATTCTGATGGTTTTTTTATCCATGCAGGAGCGGGGTTATTGACCTGTTTATCTTCAAAAAAGATAGGAACGGGTAAGAACCTGCAGAACTTTTCCAGTACAGCGCTCACACGATGGGCTTCTAGGAATTCAGCACTTTCTTCATTCAGGTGCAGGATGATATCGGTGCCCCTTGTTTTCTTTTTGGTTTCTTCCAGGCTGAACTCAGGACTGCCGTCACACTCCCATTTTACCGCTTTTGCCCCTTCAGCAAAACTTTTTGTGACCACTTCCACTTTATCGGATACCATGAAGGAACTGTAAAAACCCAGACCAAAATGGCCGATGATATTGGCTTCATTCTGGCCCTTGTATCTTTCCAAAAATTCTTCGGCGCCGCTGAAAGCCACCTGGTTCAGGTATCTGTCAACCTCTTCAGCGGTCATGCCAATGCCATTATCGGATATGGTAAGTGTCTTTTTTTCAGCATCTATCCTGATCTCTATCTTCAATTCGCCCAATTCACCCTTCATCTCCCCCAGCGAGGAAAGGGTCTTTAATTTCTGCGTGGCATCAATTGCATTGCTTACCAGCTCACGGATAAAGATATCGTGTTCGCTGTATAAGAATTTTTTAATGATGGGAAAGATGTTCTCTGTCTGTACGCGTATGTTGCCTTTCTGCATAGATCTTTTTTTTTGTTGCATTGCAAAATGAATACCAATTGGGATTTACTGTCAGGTTGACACTGCAACACAAACATAGGTGGGGAATGATTAAAAAAAACAGTGCTGGCGGATTTGGCCGATTTGGCGGATTTGGCAGTAAAA
>JANYIM010000232.1 GCA_025362055.1 Bacteroidota bacterium | reverse complement strand
CTATCCTGCTGGTGATAATTGCACTGGCAAATATAGCCCTGCCATTGACCAATGCATTTGTAGGTGAGTTCATGATGTTCAGTGGCTTATTTAAGTTCAATGCCTGGGTTACAGCTGTTGCGGGCGTAAGCATCGTTCTTGCCGCAGTGTATACTTTAAATATGGTGCAGAAAGTTTTTTACGGCGATGCAAATGCGCTCACTGCAACAATAAAAGATATTTCCCTGAAACAAACATTAGTGATGGGCGCGGTGGTGCTGTTGATATTTGTAGCAGGCATTTATCCGCAACCGTTACTGGATATGACAAAAGATACGGTAGCGGCGATATTAACCAGATTCAAATAGTTAAAATAAATGGCCCCCTGTGCGGGGCCGATAATTATGAATACAATAATATTAACGGCAATATGGGGTGTGGTGATGATGCTGGGTGGTGCATTTATAAAAGATAAACGCATTCCCAAATATCTTGCCATTGGGGGGCTGGCAGCCATTCTTTGGGCCAACTGCCTTGAGTTAAAGAGCGGAAATCCTTTTTTTACTGTTGATGTAAGAAATATGCTGCATACCAACAGCCTTAACCTTACTTTTCTAACCGTAGTATTGGCTTGCACCTTGCTTTATTTTTTATTGAACGGAAGGGATTTTGAAAAAGTGGGCACCAATGTTTCAGAATATTTTGCACTGATCTTCTTTGTACTATGCGGTGTTGCCATTGCGGCTACTTTCAATACTTTGCTGATGTTGTTCATCGGCATTGAGATCATTTCCATTCCTTTATATATTTTAACGGGAAGCGATAAACGCAATTTAAAGAGCAATGAAGCCGCCCTCAAGTATTTCCTGATGGGCGCTTTTTCTACCGGTATCATGCTGATGGGCATCGCATTCATTTATGGCGCTAATGACATGGGTTCTTTTTATATCGATCATATTAACCTGGGGTATGGTAAGATGCCACCCATGAGTGCTGTTGGACTGGTATTGCTGCTGATTTCCCTGTCATTTAAAGTTTCGGCTGCACCCTTTCATTTCTGGACGCCGGATGTGTACGATGGGGCGCCCACTGTTTTCACTTCCTTCATGGCTACCATTGTAAAAGTGGCGGGCTTCTTTGCGTTTGTCCGTTTATTTGAAAATGCATTTGGCATGCTGCACAATCAATGGCAGATGCTGATACTTATCATTACTGCTGCCACTTTACTGATCGGTAACTTTACGGCTGTTTTCCAGCAAAGTGTAAAGCGCATGTTGGCCTATTCCAGCATTGCCCAGGCGGGGTTTATGTTATTGGCGCTTTTTGCACTGAACGACATAGCAAAAGAAGGATTGATATTGTATTCGGCTGCCTATAGCCTTGCCAGCATCGGCATCTTTGCCATATTGATAAAAATGAAGGATTATACGATCGATGGATTTAACGGCCTTGCCAAACAGCAACCCATATTGGCAATTACCGCTACGGTTTTCCTGTTATCATTGACCGGTATCCCATTGACTGCCGGCTTCCAGGCTAAATTTTATATGCTGATCGCTGCCGTGCAAAACGGCCATCACGTATGGCTGGTAATACTGGCAGTATTGTGTGCTGCTATTAGCGCCTATTATTATTTCAGGATCATACAGGCCATGTATTTTAAGGAAAGCAATGAAGCGGTGGATCATGAGTGGGATATCAGCATTGCCTTTAAAGTGTTACTTATCATTACTGCTGTATTGATCATTGCATTGGGTTTGTTTCCCGACAAACTGACCGACTGGTTATATTATTATCCATAGTTCACGTTGCCATTTGTAAAGTTTTTTCCTGCCTGTTGTTTTCCGGGGTAACTTTAGGCAGAATACGACCTGATGACCTTCACCGATACCATCTCGCTTTCCTGGCGCAACATCGTGGGCAATAAATTGCGTACAGCCATCACTGTTATAATCATTGCATTGGGGATTTTTGCACTCATCCTTATCATCACCGCCATTAAAGCGGCAAGCAACAGTCTCACTTCCAGCTTCTCCACCATGGGTGCCAATGCTTTCAGTCTTCGTTACAAAGACAGGAATATACGTATTGGCGGTGGGCGGCATAATAATACCAGTAAGGTCAGCAAGTCTTCCTTAAAAATAAAGAACTCCAATACCGGAAAGGTCATTACGTACGAGCAGGCAAAAGCTTTTAAAGAGCAATATCTTTTCCCGGCAAAAGTGAGCCTGGCTTTAAAAGGGCCTTCTGCTGTTGTTGTCAATAACGATCAAAAAAAAACCAATCCCGATGTGAACGTGCTGGGTGGCGATGAGAATTACCTGGAATTGAATGGATATACGATCGCATACGGAAGAAATTTTACGCCAACAGATGTGGAGACGGGGAGAAGCATTTGTTTGCTGGGAAATGCCGTAGCCGAAAAATTATATCCCGGTAAAAAAGAGCGTGCAATTGATAAAGTGGTGAGCGTGGATCATGTCCCTTACCGGGTCATTGGTGTATTGGAAGACAAGGGCTCCAGCGCTTTTTTTAATACCAGTAAAATTGTGGTGACGTCTTATAATAATATCCGTCGTTTATATTCCACCTCCAATACATCCTTTAATGTAGGCATCATGGTAAGTGATATCAAATTAATGGACGTAGCCATCGGGGAAGCAAAAGGAACATTTCGGCCGATCCGGAAACTGGATATAAAAGAAGACGACAATTTTTATATCGATAAAAGTGACAGTATCGCCGAGGCATTACTTACCAATCTTGGCTTTTTGGAAAAGGGAACCATTGGTATCGCCTTCATCACTTTGATCGGCGCTGCCATCGGGTTAATGAATATAATGCTGGTGGCGGTCAATGAACGCACCAAAGAGATCGGACTTATAAAGGCATTGGGAGGCACTAAAAAAGACATCAGGGCCCAATTCCTCTGGGAATCTATACTCATCAGTTTAATGGGTGCAGTTGCCGGTATTGTTGCTGGTATCCTTCTTGGTAATGTAGTGGCGCTTTTATTGCACACCGGCTTTGTGGTTCCCTGGGCCTGGGTTATTGCCGGCATTTTTGTTTGTTCTTTTGTTGGATTGGCCGCCGGCCTGTATCCGGCACACAAAGCCTCAAAGCTAGACCCCATCGTGGCTTTGCGCTATGAATAATATTTATACAGGGCAGGGGCACTACTTACCGCTCATGTAAAACCATCCCAAAAACACTGATTTCCCGGGGCAAAAATTATGTAAAGCCGGGGATTTGGCATCGTCTAAAAAATAATCAAAAAATCAGCTACTGCGGTTGTTGCTTTCAATTATTTTATTAACTTGTGCGTTCACGTAAAAATGAAATTTGTATTAAGACAGGCTGTTGAAATACATTTTTCTGTAGAATTGCATAATATTAATTATCAAACAAAAACTGTAATTAAATTTCATTAACTAAAATTTGAATGTCATGGCAGAAACAAAACCAACTGCAACTGTAAAACCAACTACATCAGTTCAGGTAAAGAAATCGGGGAACGCAATTTCTCTTTTAGCACCCGTTGTTTGTATCATCGTAGGATTTTTGATCTGGCGTTTTTTACTGGGTAACCCGGCTAATTTCTCTAAAGTAACTGAAACCGGATGGTTTTGGCCAAAATATGAAGGACCCAAAACAGCATTGAGCAAAATGTACCTGGGTGGTATCATTGTTCCTATCCTTATTGGATGTTTCCTTACCGTATTAACATTTGTTATTGAGCGTTTCTTAACCATTTCAAAAGCCAATGGTTCGGGTAACAATGCAGATTTCATCCGCAAAGTGCAATATCATCTTGCCAACAAAAATATTGATGCAGCTTTGGCAGAATGCGATAAGCAAAAAGGTTCAGTAGGTAATGTAATGAAAGCAGGTTTACATCGTTACAAAGACATGACCACGAATACTGAATTGAGTACCGACCAAAAAGTGATGGCCATTCAAAAAGAAGTGGAAGAAGCTACTTCCCTTGAATTACCGATGTTGGAAAAGAACCTGGTGTTCCTTTCCACGATCGCTTCTGTAGCAACCCTGTTGGGCCTTTTAGGTACTGTATTGGGTATGATCAGGGCCTTCGGAAACCTGGGCGATGATAGTGGCGGCGGTGCTGCAGCTAACCAGTTGTCTGTAGGTATCTCCGAGGCATTGTATAATACTGCATTGGGTATCGGTACATCTGCGATCTCTATCATCATGTACAATATCTTCACTACCAAGATCGATGGAATTACTTACGGTATTGATGAATCAGGATTTACTTTAACACAAAGCTTCGGTTCCCTGTACAAATAATTGTATGGAACTAATGAAGATCTGCATCTTAAAGTAAACATCAAAATTCATAATAATGCCAAAAGTTAAAATACCACGGAAAAGTACAAACATCGACATGACGGCGATGTGCGACGTTGCGTTTTTGCTCTTGTCGTTCTTCATCCTGGCAACCAAGACCAAGCCACCCGAAGCGGTTCAGATAAACAATCCTTCTTCTGTATCTACCAAGATCGCAAAGGAAGATGCCATTGTAGTTACCCTCACAAAAGAGGGGAAAGTGTATTTATTGCTGAATGATAAAAAGCACAAGGAAGCCATCTGTGATGATATCAATAAGATCAAAGCATTGGGTTTAACTCCCCAGGAACTTGCCAGGCTTAAAAGAGAAGATTATATAGGTATGCCTTTAAATAAAATAAAAAGCATGCTTGACCTGAGCGACCCAATACCTGCCGCAAGAATGGATGGTATCCCCTGTGGAGACAGCACCAATAATGAACTAACAGACTGGATCAGGGCTGTATCAGATGCGTTTGCGGGTGAAGATATCAGTAGGCTGAACTTATTGGTAAAAGGTGATAATCTTGCTAAATACCCTGCATACAAGAATATTAAGGCAGCATTTAAAAAGAACGACATCTTTAAGTTTAAGATCATTACCAATCCTGAGGGGGTTCCGGCCGATTCTGAATTAGCCAAAAATCCTCCTAAAGCAGAAGGTACAAAATAATTTTAGTTAACGCTTCCCGCTTTGGGCGGGACTAAAAAAATGTGATATGGCAGAAATGGATACATCGTCGGGTGGCGGCCATAAAAAAGGCCCCGGCGTCAAGAAAGCAAAAAAATTATCTACCAGGGTAGATCTTACACCCATGGTTGACCTTGGATTCTTATTACTTACCTTCTTTGTGTTCACTACTACCATGAGCCATCCAACGGCCATGAATATGAATGAGCCCAAAGATGACCCGGATAATCAACTTAAAGTAAAGAACTCGGGTGTAATGACACTTTTATTGGGTAAGGCAGACCAGGTATATTATTACTATGGCGAATTAACCGACCCCAATAGCCAGTTCAAAAGCAGTAATTTTAAGGATATACGCGAATTGATCAATGCCAAAAGGGCTGCTACTCCCATCGGCGACCTGATGTATATCATCAAAGCAGATAAGGAAGCGACTTTTAAAAATGCCATTAATATACTGGACGAAATGACAATCAGTAATGTTCCGCCGGGCCACTATGCAGAAGTAGATATGTCGGACGGAGAAGCCAAACTGATCAGCCTTACAGAACAGGCCAATGGAATCAAGTAGGATGGTATGGAATCTTTTTAATTTTGAATCTAATTAACAAAGTCTTTTACTATGGACATAAACAAAATTTTAAGTGCTGATTTTCTTGACATCCTTTTCGAAGGAAAAAATAAGGAATACGGTGCTTATCAACTCCGGAAAACCTACAACAAACGGCTTGTAAAAGCATTGTTGATCACCGCTGCCGTAGCATTGTTAATATTTTTGTCGTCTGTTATTTATAATGTAATGGGTAAAGGCAAAAAAGACGCTTATGATGTGGTGGATACACAAATGGCAGAGATAAAAAAGAATGACGCACCACCGCCACCACCGCCACCACCACCGCCACCCAAGCCACCACCACCACCGGAAGTTAACCAGGTGAAATTCACGCCGCCTAAAATTGTAAAAGACGAAGAGGTGAAGCCTGAAGAAAAGATCGAAGAAATTAAAGACGACCAGAAGATCAGTACAAAAACTGTTGAAAGCGAAAATAAAACAGAGGTTGTGCAGGCTCCTGTAGAAGATAAGGGTACGCAGGTGGTTGAAGTGAAAAAAGATGATGATGAAAATAAGATCTTCAACAAAGTAGAAGTAGAAGCTGGTTTCCCCGGTGGAGATGCAGCATGGCGCAACTACCTTCAGAAGAACCTTAATCCTGAAATACCTGTTGAGAATGGTGCCAGCGAAGGTACTTATACAGTTGTTGTGAAGTTTGTGGTAAGTAAGGACGGTAGCTTAAGCGATGTAACCTGCGAAAGCGATCCTGGTCATGGAATGTGTGCCGAGGCTATAAGGGTAATTAAAAAGACTCGTAACTGGACACCGGCCATACAGAACGGACGTAATGTAAATGCATATCGCCGCCAGCCTATCACCTTCCAGGTAGAAGCACAATAATTTTTTAAAAGCATGATATTGATCATCCCGTTCAGCTTTAAGCCGGACGGGATTTTTTTTGCTTTCTGTTATTGCAACTTTGCGTGAAATTCCTGCTTTATCTTTGCCCCATGTCAATGAAACTTTCAGGATGGGATGATACTATTGTTGCGCTGGCAACACCGCCCGGTTTAGGGGCCATCGGAGTGGTACGCTTAAGCGGGCCTGCATCTTTTGAGATCATCAATGCACTCTTCCCTTCAAAAGACCTGGGTAAACAGGCTTCACATACATTGCATGTGGGTTTTTTGAAAGAAGATAAGGACATTGATGAAGTGGTAGTATCCTTGTATAAGAATCCAAAAAGTTATACCGGTGAAGATGTGGTGGAAATAAGTTGTCACGGTAGCCCCTACGTGCAGCAGCAGGTTGTACAGGCGTGCATACGAAAGGGGGCAAGACTTGCTAAAGCAGGTGAGTTTACGCAACGGGCATTTTTAAATGGCAAACTCGATCTCACACAGGCGGAAGCAGTGGCAGACCTCATCGCATCCAATACAGCAGCTTCACAAAAAACGGCGCTACATAATATCCGGGGCGGATTTAGCGAGGGACTAAAACAATTAAGGGAAAACTTAATTCAGTTTGCAGCATTGATAGAACTGGAATTGGATTTTAGTCAGGAAGACGTTGAATTTGCCGATCGAAAAAAATTCTACGGCCTTATTGCAGATGCGGCAACAACAACGCAACAATTGCTGCAATCCTTCCAATTGGGCAATGTGATCAGGAATGGTGTAAGCGTTGCCATCATTGGTAAGCCCAATGCAGGGAAATCAACCTTATTAAATACTTTACTGAATGAGAACCGCGCTATTGTAAGTGAGATAGCAGGTACCACCAGGGACACTATCGAAGAAATAATAAATATAGATGGCATTTTATTCCGCTTGATTGATACGGCCGGGATAAGGGAACACAGTACAGATGTAATTGAACAGACAGGGATCGAAAGGTCACTTGAAAAGATAAGACAATCCGATGAAGTGATCTATCTTTTTGATGTCAATACAGAAACAGTAGCCGGTATTGCAACTGCAGTAGCATTGATACAGGAAACAAACCCTAATTATTTATTGGTGGGAAACAAGTTGGACCTGGAGGAAGAAAAAAATGTGAAGGAAAAATTTCCGGGAGATGACATTGTTTTTATTTCAGCAAAAGATTCACTGCATATTGACGAGTTGAAAGAAAGATTGGTAACTAAAGTGGTACGGGGAAATATCAACACAGAAAATACGATCATTTCCAATGCACGCCATTACGCCGCATTAAAAGAAGTAGACAGGTCACTCACCGATATAAGAGCAGGACTGGATAATGCCATCACGGGCGACCTGCTGGCCCTGGATATACGCCGCTGCCTGCATTATATCTCGGAGATCACGGGTGATATTTCCAATGAAAATGTATTGGATTATATTTTCTCGAAATTCTGTATCGGCAAGTAACGTCTTTTAATTATTTCTTTTCAGGTCTATATTTTGAACGGGTTGATAAATAAGTGGTATATGCTCTACCACCACATCGCTTTTATCGAGGCCAAAGGCTTTTTCATCACTGAGGCCAAGGTCCTTCAACATGAAATAGGTTTTAAGCAGGATGCCATCGCCCAGGGCAAATTCATTTTCTACAGAAAGGAATTTTTCTATCACTACAAATTTAAAGTCGGGTTCTGCATTGTACCGCGTAGAACCATCGGGGTGAATGTGGAGATTTAATTCCTTGTTGGCCACCAGGTCCAGCACAATCTTTTTGAAATACAATTCTGTTTTTGGCTGTATGCGAAAACCCAGATGGATCGTTACTTTGATTATTTTATCATCTACCAGTTCCGTTACATTATAACTCATGGTATAGGGTTCTTCCGCCCTGTCGATATGCACGAACCAGTATACATCCGCCCTTTTTGGTTTCTTGGAAAAGATGGAACGGATGATCTTATCTTCCACCTGTGTGTTGCTATTGGCTTTTGTTAGATAAATAAGATGTGTCGAAAATTTAGGTATCGCATCATCCTTGCTTAATTCGATCAGTTGCGGGGTGTATTTTCCGATGTCGACAAATTTCACAAAGCGGTTGTTTATTTTTCTTGCATAATACCATACGTACATGGTCATGAAGATGAAGAGCTCAAAAAACAGGAACATCCACCGTTCTTTTATCTTGGCTACATTGGCAACAAAAAAGGATAGTTCAATGATGGCAAACAATCCTATGATTCCCACAACTGCCCACCTGTTCCATTTGAGCCTGAATAATAAATAGGAGTTCAGCAAAATGGTGGTCATCATCATTGCGATCGTAATGGAAAAACCATAGGCGGCTTCCATGTGGGAAGAGGTTTCAAAGTAAAGTGTCATTAGTATGCAACCGACCCACAAAATGATATTCACGCTCGGTATGTATATCTGCCCTTTGATATCACTGGGCTGCCTAACGGTAACGCGTGGCCAAAAATTGAGGTTCATGGCTTCACTGATGAGGGTATACGATCCGCTGATGAGCGCCTGCGAGGCAATGATAGTAGCGGCGGTTGCAATGATGATGCTGGGTAATAAGAACCCATGCGGCATCATCTCAAAAAAGGGATTGCGGCCATTCAGCACGGGTTCTTTCATGTGCATGATCCACGCGGCCTGCCCGATATAATTGATGACGAGGCTTATCTTTACAAATATCCAGGTGATGCGGATATTTTTAATACCACAATGCCCAAGGTCACTGTACAATGCCTCTGCGCCGGTAGTACAAAGGAATACAGCGCCCAGTAGCCAAAAACCCTGGGGATAATGAACGAGTAATTGATACCCATAATACGGGCTCACCGCTTTCAATACATCGGGGTAATGTATGATCTCTGCACCACCAACGATCAGTAACATACTGAACCATACTGCCATTACAGGGCCAAATGCCTTGCCGATATTTTGTGTGCCAAATCTTTGAAAGAAAAATAAGGCGGAAATGATGGCCACTACAATGCCAATGGTAAGGTGATTGCCGGGTACAATTATATTCTCCAATCCTTTCACCGAATTCAGTCCTTCAATGGCCGATGCAACGGAGATAGGAGGGGTGATGATTCCATCGGCTAATAAGGTGGTGGCGCCAAGGATGGTTGGGATCACTAAGAATTTTCCGTAACGGCGCACGAGTGCATATAAAGAAAATACGCCGCCTTCACCCTGGTTATCGGCCCGCAATGTAAGGATGATGTATTTGATGGTTGTTTGAAAAACAAGTGTCCAGAAGATAAGCGATACACCACCATAGACAAGGGTTTCGTCGATCTTCCTTTCGCCAACTATTGCTTTTAAAACATAGAGTGGGCTTGTACCTATATCGCCATAAATGATGCCCAGTGCTACGAGCAGTGAGGCCATAGTTATCCTGTTCAAACTTTTTGTGCCTGATTTCATTGTTAAAATTTGATATGTGTAATGGAGCTATTCTTTCGCTACAAAGCGGTATCCAACGCCTGATTCTGTAACAATTATTTCGGGGCGGTTTGGATCAGTTTCGATTTTTTTTCTGAGTTGGGCGATGAATACCCTTAAATATTGTGATTGATTAATGTAACCGGGCCCCCATACTTCCCGCAACAAATACTGGTGCGTTAATACCTTGCCTTCATTCTTTGCAAACAAAGTGAACAGCGTGTATTCGGTTGCCGTTAGTTTTATGGGCTCATTATTTTTCTTAACTGTTCTGGCCACCAGGTCAATTTGCAGGTCGCCGGCAATGATCAGCGGATCATTCTCTTCTGTGAGCGTACTGCGCAGTGTTGAACGGATGCGGGCCAACAGTTCTCCTGTGCGGAATGGTTTTACCAGGTAATCGTTTGCTCCATTATCCAATGCATTGATAATATCATCTTCGCTGCTTTGTACCGAAAGTATGATGATGGGGTTGGTATACCATTCCCTTAACTGCTTTAATACATCATGCCCGTTGGCATCGGGTAAACCAAGGTCTAGCAATATAAGATCGGGTGGATGATTCGCGGCCATGATGATACCTTCCCTACCTGTAATCGCTTCTCTTACATTGTAATCATTACTTTGCAAGGTAATTTCAAGCAACTTTCTTATAGCTGCTTCGTCATCAATTATTAATATTTCTGCCTTATTCATTAAAAATTCAACATTTAAAACTTAACATTTCCCTCTATTCATTCTTTAAATTTTTTAAATAGGATGTTTCAGCAGCAATTGTTATGGTAAATCTTGCACCACCGACAGATAGATTTTCCAACTTTACACTTCCATCCATCGCTTCGGTAAAACCTTTTACGATGGATAAGCCAAGGCCGGTGCCGCCTGTCCTTGAATTTTTAAGGCGGTAAAATTTATCGAAAACGTTTTTAATTTCATCTGCCGGAAATCCGTTACCATTATCTTCCACGATCAGTTCCAGCATATCGGCATGGCAGGCAGCAGTGACATTAATGATACATTTTGCTTCTGTATATTGAGTGGCGTTGTTGAGTAAATTGTAGATCACCTGTTCCAGCATTACTTTATCCAGTTTAAACAAAGGAATACTGGGATTGATATTGATGCTGATGCGTTGGGCGATATTATTTTCTTCAATGCGTTTTACCGCATCATACACGATCTCGTTAATATCGCACCAGTCGTTCTTTGGTTGTATGAACCCGGATTCCAATCTCGACATGTTAAGCAGGTTCTCGACCTGCTGGTTCAGGCGGAATGCTGCTTTTGAAATTTCGAGCACCAGGTCGTGACGGTTCTGCGGACTAAGTTTCGCATTGTTATTTTGTAAGTTATCCGTGGCGCCAATGATAGCGGCAATGGGTGTACGCAATTCGTGCGACAAAGAATTCAGTAAGGTATTGTATAATCTTACCGTATGTTCTTTTTCTTCCCGCTGCATCGCCAGTTTCTCTATCTGCCTTATCTTATAAGTAAGTACAGCATTCACCAGCGCTATCACAAAATACATGAAGAACAGGATATAATCTTCCGTGGAATCTATCCTCAATGTATAATGCGGAGGGATGAAAAAATAGTCCCACACCAATGCACTCAATACTGCAGCCAACAGCACCGGTAAAATGTCGAAGAACATCGCCAGCAGTGAAACGGAGATGAGTAATATGAATGCCACTACACGATAACCTATGTATGGTGAAAGAAAATAACAGGCAACAGCCACCAGGGTAATGAGCAAAACACCAAAAAGGTATTGTTTTGTTTTACTTACGGTATTGATAAAAAGTGCCGCCACGCCTTTGGTTATTTATTATACAAAAGTAAACCTAAGATCATAAGCAGGATGCAAAAAGAAGCCAGGTTTGTATAAAGATTTTATAAAGAAATGAGGAATGGGGGATCCAGCTGTCTTTAATTCCGGTATCCGGCGGGAAACAGTGCTGCTAGAATTTAAAGTAGACAAACAGCCTTCCAAAATTCTTGCTATCGTTCTCTATGCGGTGATAAAGTGGTTTGATATGCGGTAATTGCAGGAACCTTTCTACTTTTTTCCTTAATTGCCCACTGCCCTTGCCGGGGATGATCTCTACTTCCCTTATTTTTTTATCAATGGCGTCTTCAAATGCCTGCAGCAATGCCTTATCGATGGCATGACTGTTGTTGTAGATAGCGTGGAGATCGACTTTTATGCGGGCCATTTTTGATTAAATAATTAGAAATTAAGAGTTAATAATTTTTTGGTAA
>JANYIM010000220.1 GCA_025362055.1 Bacteroidota bacterium | reverse complement strand
GGGTTCTAGAATAACTTTTCATTACTAACCGCCGACAGCGGGGGTTTAGAATAACTTTTCATTACTAACTGCCGACAGCGGGGGTTTAGAATAACTTTTCATTACTAACCGCCGACAGGGTTTGCAACCGCTGTCGGGGTTATTGATTCCTCATTCCAGTATTAATTTAGATATATTCGGAGTTTCCATTTTGTCTGAATGCGCATCAACAAAATGTTTTACTGTGCCAAACCATTCTTTCACTTTTGATTTTTCAAGAAAATTGTTCTTCTCATTAAAAAAAGAATGATATGAAGTAAATTCCCAATCCTTAAAATTATTTACAAACCCATGGTGTTGCGGATTGAAATGAATGTAGTATATCAATGAAGTAAAATAACTATCACTATCTACCAGTTTTCGTTTAAACGGTTCTTCAAATAATTTTCCATGGCGGCCTGAAGCATAATTTACAGACTGGGCATAGCTATTAAAAAAATGGGAAAGCTGCGTGGATGCATTCAACTTTATCTCCCCCCTTCCGTCTCTTCTGGCTTGAACAATATTCTCTTTCACTTTTACCATTAAGTGGAAATGGTTCTTTAGCAAGGCATACGCATAGGTTTCCAAAATACATGAACAATAGACCGCATACTTTTCAAGAAACCGGTAATAGTTTCTTTTCTCTTTGAAGATATCCTCACTATTTATCCCCCGATTGTACAGGTGGTAGACATGCCCTTCTTCTAAAGGTTCAATAATACGCATTAGCAATATTAAACCAGGCCTTTTTTGTTATACAGAGGTTTTTCTTCTAACTGAATGCTTTTTTTCTTTTAAAAACGGCTTTAACCCTGTCGGCGGTTGCAAACCCCGACAGCGGTGGTTTAGAATAACGTTTCATCATAAAATCCAGACAGTAGTGGTTTAAATTAATCTTTCGTTATTAACCGCCGACAGGGTTTGCAACCGCTGTCGGGGTTATTGATCCCGCATTCCAGTATTAATTTAGATATATTCGGAGATCCCATTTCATCTGAATAATTAACCGCCCACAGGGTTTGCAACCGCTGTCGGGGTTATTGATCCCGCATTCCAGTATTAATTTAGATATATTCGGAGTTTCCATTTCGTCTGAATAATTAACCGCCGACAGGGTTTGCAACCGCTGTCGGGGTTATAGAGGGAATTTTTCCTCACTACCCCGCTTTATTGTTAATAACTGCACAAATGGCAACGTTCCCGGTGTTTTCTACCTGTAGGATACATTAAATCATGTACCTTGCACTAGCAATTTTATACGTAGGAATGAAGTTAGATATAATAGCTTTTGGTGTTCACCCCGATGATGTGGAATTAAGTTGTGCCGGTGCTTTACTTGTTGAAAAACAGCTTGGCAAAAAAACGGGTATTATTGATCTCACGCAGGGCGAATTAGGAACAAGAGGAGATGCGGCAACGCGGCTAAAAGAAGCAGCGGCAGCGGCAAATATACTGGGTGTGGAATTGCGTGATAATTTAGGAATGGCCGATGGCTTTTTTAAAAATGATGAAGCACATCAGCGAAAGATCATTGAAGTTTTACGCAGTTATCAGCCCGAGATCATTTTATGCAATGCTCCTTCTGATCGTCATCCTGATCATGGGCGTTCTGCAAAATTGGTGGAAGATGCTGCCTTTCTTTCCGGTTTAAGCAAGATCAAAACCGACAAGGATGGTTTAGCACAAACAGCCTGGAGGCCAAAATATGTTCTGCATTATATACAGGACAGGTTTTTGCAACCTAATTTTGTAATTGACATAACAGCTGTATTCGAGCAGAAACTGGAGGCAATAAAAGCATATACTTCTCAGTTTCATATTGGAGGAACAGAAGGGCCCCAGACCTATATTTCGACACCCGATTTTTTAGACAGCGTAGTGTATCGTCATAAATGGTTTGGCAAGATGATCGGTGTAAAATATGCGGAAGGTTTTATCAGTGAAAAAATGATCGGCTTTAAAAACTTTGAGGCTCTCATACAACAGAATACATAGATTTAAAAAGAAAATAAAATATTAATATGGCAACCCCAAAATTCGCGAATGTAAATGGTTCCAATTTTTACCAGGAATTAAAAGGAAGGGTAAGCAATTATTTTACAGAAGCTAAAAAACCTGCAACGGGTAATTTCGGTTTGTACTTTAAAGCAGTGCTATTCTGGGTTTCTTACGTGGCATTGTATGTTCACCTTGTTTTCTTCCCACATCCAACCTGGTTGGCGATCATTGAATGTTTTTTTATGGGTGGATTAACTGCAGCTATCGGTTTTAATGTAATGCATGATGGCGGGCACGGTAGTTTTAGTCCCAGTAAATTCTGGAATAAGATCGCGGCCTTTTCTGTAAATGCATTGGGTGCAAGTGGTATCATGTGGAATAACAAACACAATATCATTCACCATACTTATACTAATATCGATGGTGTTGATGATGATATTGAAATCAAGCCCATGTTGCGCATGTGCCCCACACAAAAAAAATATTTCATTCACCGGTTCCAGCACATTTATGTATGGTTCCTGTATACGCTGTTACTGATCATTTGGGTATTTGCAACAGATTATACAAAATATTTCAGCAAGAAAGTAGGTAGTGTTGCCATAAAAAAGATGAGCACTTTTGATCATGTTGCTTTCTGGATAGCCAAAGCGGGGTATGCATTTATGATGATCGCATTGCCGATCTGGTTATTGGGTTTTGTACCCTGGTTGCTTGGCTTCCTTATCATTGCTATGTTTGCCGGTTTTGTTTTAAGTATTGTTTTCCAGTTGGCACATACGGTAGAAGAAACAACTTTCCCCGTACCCAGTACCGATGTCAATAAAATTGAGAATGAGTGGGCCATTCACCAGATCGAGACCACGGCTAATTTCGCCACAAAGAATAGGTTGATCTCCTGGCTGGTAGGTGGATTGAATTTTCAGATAGAACATCATTTATTCCCTAAAGTTTCGCATATCCACTACCCTGCTATCAGTAAAATAATCAAGCAGGCCTGTTTGGAATACGGAATAAAATATACTGAATTCCCCAAGATGCGCCATGCCATCGTTTCGCATGCTTCGCACCTGAGAAAAATGGGACGAGCATAACCGGTGCAACGAAATTAATTTCATAAGGGTCTTTTTATTATTTCCTGAGGAGATAATTTAAAGACCTTTTTCTTTGAACCTTACTTAACCTTATAAATACATCTACAATGGCAAAAAAGACATGGCACTCAAAACACGCGGAATCCTATACATTTGGCCAGCGTGTAGCCGATGCCGTAGCCAATGGGATGGGCTCCTGGAGCTTTATCATCATCCAGACGGTTTTTGTGATTATATGGATGGCATTGAACGTGGTTGGTTTTGTTAGCCACTGGGATGTGTACCCCTTTATTTTACTGAACCTTATCTTTTCTACCCAGGCTGCTTATGCCGCTCCCATTATCATGATGGCGCAAAACCGGCAAAGTGAGCGTGACAGGATACAGGCGCAGGAAGACTTTGATACCAATGTAGCAGCAAAAGAAGAAATAGAAGCTTTACAGACCCACCTGAATGCAATTGAAACGGAAAAACTGGATAAGATCATAGCGTTGCTGGAGAAAATGCAGAAAGTTAGTGGTTAGGGTATGAATTAGTAATTGGGAATTTGGAATTAGGTTTTAGCATTAGTTAAACGCTGCGAATTTGAAGGCCCAATTCCAAATTCCCAATTCCTTGTTTTCCCTCTCTCCAAATAAATCCTAAATTTGCCGTTCAAACAAAAAAGATGAGTGAAGAAAAGAGCCTGAATTTCTTAGAAGAAATAATTGAAGCCGACCTGGCAAATGGTAAATATAAAACTATTGTAACCCGCTTTCCGCCAGAGCCCAATGGCTACCTGCATATGGGGCATGCTACCAGCATCTGTCTGAATTTCGGTCTTACTAAAAA
>JANYIM010000199.1 GCA_025362055.1 Bacteroidota bacterium | reverse complement strand
CTTTCTTGGTAAAAACAGAACCCCTTCCCGCATTGAACAGTAAATTATCTTCCAGTATCACGATCGCAGCTTTTACCGCATTGGTTGCTGCACCGCCTTCTTCCAATACGGCGTATCCAGCGTTTACAGCATCCTGTAACCCTTTCATATAAGCCTGTTCCAATGCAGGCGTCATATCCTCTCTTAAAATGGTACCGGCACCTCCATGAATTACTATTGAAAATTTTTGCATGATTGTATATTATTTTGATCCCGTCTTTATAATCATCATTCAGCATTGTCCCCCGCCGCGGCGGGGCTCACTTGTACCACATTGCTACTATTGTACTATACCAAGTTTACAATTATGAACTACGAAAGCAACTCTTTGCATTCAGTCAACAATTTTTCCTTATCAATGGCCGCAGTACCCACTTCCTCACAAACCAGGCCACCGGCAATATTAGCAAGTTCGGCCATCAATACCACATCTTTTGTAGCGGCAAATACCAGTGATGCCACTGCAATCACGGTATCACCTGCACCACTCACGTCAGCTACATTGCGGATATGCGTAGGTATCACGGCTGCGGTTCCATCCTGTTGGTAGAAAACGCCTTTTTCCGATAACGTGATAAAGGATATCTTATGTTCCAGTTTATCGGCCAGTAAAATATGGATATCTTTCAACAGGTTGAGATTAACATCCTCTGTAAGAATGTTCAACCCTTCTTTCACTTCTTTCCAATTGGGCTTAAAGACATCTACTCCTTTATATGCGAAGAAGTTCTTTCGCTTAGGATCAACCGTTGTGAGGATATCATTTTTTTTGCATAATGTAACAATAGCTGCTATCACATCAGCAGTGAGTACACCTTTATTATAATCCTCCAGTATCACTACATCCGGGCACTCTGCTGCAATAAAATTTTCAAAAGCATACAACAATTTATCCTCGTCGTCTTTACCCATATCATCTGCCAACTCTGCATCCAGCCGCATCATGTGCTGGTTACGACTAATGATCCTGATCTTATTCGTTGTAACGCGCTGCCCACTTTGTACTATGTATTTTGTACTGATATTATTTTTCTGCAACAATGATATTAATTGTTCGCCATCCTCATCCTTTCCCAACACACTCAGCATACTTACTTTAGCGCCCAATGAATGAACATTCAGTGCCACATTACCGGCACCGCCTATACGCTGTTCTCTTTTGGAAACAGCAACTACCGGTACAGGTGCCTCGGGTGATATCCTGTCTACCTTTCCCCACCAATAGGTATCCAGCATCACATCACCTACTACGCCTACTTTCAATTCGGAGAAGCGATGAAACAGTTTATCAAAGTCTGTTTTAGGCATAAGGCATTATACTTTTTTCTGATTGGCAATGGCTAAATAATAAACGGGGATACCCAACAATACAATGGCCAGTCCGATCCCCGCATATAATGGTTTCATTTTGATCAGGAATACACAGAACACCACCGCCAGTAAAATATAGATCGCCGGCAGCAGGGGATAACCGAAGGCCTTATAAGGCCTTTCTACATCGGGCTGCGTCTTTCTTAACCTGAAAATACCGATGATGGTAACGGCATAAAACAATACCACCACGAAGGAGATCATATCCAGCAGGTCGCCATACTTTCCGCTGAGGCAAAGAATGGAAGCCATGATACATTGTGCCCATAAGGCATATTCGGGCACTGCATATTTATTCAGGTTCGCAGCTTTTTTAAAGAATAACCTGTCTGCCGCCATTGCATTATACACCCTGGCTCCTGCCAATATCAATCCATTATTACAACCAAAAGTAGATACCATGATCATCGCTGCAATTACATAAGTGCCGATATCACCGAAGATCACCTTACTCGCAGCAACGGCTACCCTGTCCTGTGGCGCTGTTGCAATTTCATTCAATGGCAATACACTTACATACATGAGGTTGGCAGATACATAAATGATCGTAACGATCAAAGTCCCTAAGAATAAAGCAAGGCCAATATTGCGTTTCGGATTTTTTATTTCGCCGGCGATGAAAGTTACATTGTTCCATGCATCACTACTGAAGATAGAACCTACCATCGAAGCAGCGATAGCACCCAATATCGCAGAACCTGTAACACCGCCAATGATGGCGCCCTCGCCATTTCTTGTGCTCATTTGCCAGGCATCCGCCCAGTTAGCATGCCATACATTTCCCTTGGCCATAATAAAGCCAAAGATGATCAACCCAAATAATGATAATAATTTTACTACGGTAAAAGTAGTTTGTATCATCTTACCGCCTTTTACTCCCTTTGTATTGATATAAGTAAGAAAAATGATCAATGCGATAGATACGAGTTGTGCACTATAAATTTTAAAATCACCCAACTGCAACAGTATATTCGCATCTTTTAATTCCAATGCCGGAATAAAATAACCGGCAAACTTGCTAAATGCCACTCCCACTGCCGCTATGGTGGCTGTTTGTATCACTGCAAAAAAACTCCAGCCATATAAAAAGCCCGCCAATGGGTTAAACGCTTCTTTCAAATAAACATATTGTCCGCCTGCCTTGGGAAACATGGCGCTTAACTCACCATAACTGAGGGCAGCCGTTAACGTCATAAAGCCGGTGATCACCCATACGGCAATAAGCCATCCTACGCTACCCACATTGCGGGTAATATCAGCACTTACAATAAAAATACCCGAACCGATCATGGAACCGGCTACGATCATGGTAGAATCAAATAAACCTAAGGTGGGTTTAAAGGAAGGGGTTTGTTCAGACATAATTATCCCGATTTATATCAGGACAAGATAAATAATTTGCGTGGAATTATTGTTTTGCAGCAGATTTCATTTTTTCATTCATCCCCCGAATCACATCATTGGTAATATTTAAAGTAGAGTCCTTATATACCAGGTAATCCAACCCGGTACCGGTAGTGAGGATATACATGTATTTTTTATCCTTGTTATATTTTGTCAAAAACTCTTTGAGGTTCTTTTGAATGCCATCCATTACGTTAAAACTTTTTTCATTGAGCTTCTGGGTTTCGGTTTGCTTTTTGCCATCGATCTGTTGCTGTTGTTGCATCAGCAATGACTGGAATTGTTGCGCTTCCTCCTGTGTAATAGCAGCACCCTTTTTTAAAAAATTATTCTTTTGTGCTTCCAGCCCTTTGTACCCGTTCTCCCAATCTGCCTCAATACCCTTTTGTTCGGTTTCCAGCTCTTTGCGCCGCTCTTTTATATAAGTGATATTTTCATTCAGGGAATCCAGTTCCACATAAGCTATCGGAGGGCGGTTGCAATTACTATCCTTCCATTGTGAAGGGGCAAGGCTTGTACCGGCAGGCCCGTCTTTTTTTTTGCCCGAAAAACTATGATAATACAGGTAACCAACCGCCGCGATCAACACAATATTCAATATCAAGGATAAATTTTTCATCATGCTCCTTCAATTTTACAGCAATATACTGACAAACTTAGACTAGGCGGCATTTTTAGAAAATTTTTAGGAAAGGGTTAACGGTAGATCTGTAAGGCCAGCCCAATGCTTTCCCTGACCAGGGGCCAGGCTACATACTTCATAGGGTTACGCCAAAAAAAAGGAGCAAGAACTTGTGTCTTACTCCTGTATTAATCTTTAACTTTTAACTTTCAACAGTTTACTCTTCTTCATCAAAACTCATCGCCTCCCTGGTTGTCATCAGCAATTCATATTCTTCCTTGCTTC
>JANYIM010000154.1 GCA_025362055.1 Bacteroidota bacterium | reverse complement strand
GAAGCACAGGTGCCTTTCTTCAGTCTTAGTGGAAGTGATTTCGTAGAAATGTTCGTTGGTGTTGGTGCCAGTCGTGTAAGAGACCTGTTCAAACAGGCAAGGGAAAAAGCGCCTTGTATCATTTTTATTGATGAGATCGACGCCATTGGAAGAGCAAGGGGTAAGAACATGATGATGAGCAATGATGAAAGAGAGAATACCCTTAATCAATTGCTGGTAGAGATGGATGGTTTTGGAACCGACCTTGGCATTATCATATTAGCTGCCACCAACAGGCCCGATGTACTGGATAGTGCTTTGTTGCGCCCGGGCCGTTTCGATAGGCAAATATCCATCGACCGTCCCGACCTTGTTGGAAGAGAAGCGATATTTAAAGTGCATCTTCAGCCAATAAAGATATCCCAGACACTGGATATTCATAAACTCGCCGAACAAACACCGGGCTTTGCAGGGGCTGATATTGCCAACGTTTGTAATGAAGCTGCGCTGATCGCTGCGAGAAAAGGTAAGGATGCTGTGGATATGAGTGACTTCCAGGATGCCATCGACAGGGTCATCGGCGGATTGGAGAAAAAGAATAAGATCATTTCTCCCGAAGAAAAAGAGATCATCGCCTACCACGAAGCAGGCCATGCCATTTGCGGCTGGTATCTCGAACATGCCTACCCGTTATTAAAGGTTACGGTAGTGCCCAGAGGTACTGCGGCATTGGGTTACGCACAATACACGCCTAAAGAACAATACCTGTACAATACAGACCAGTTAATGGACCAGATATGCATGACATTGGGAGGAAGAGCAAGTGAAGACATTTTCTTTGGTAAGATAAGTACCGGTGCCAGCAATGACCTGCAACAGATCACCAGGATCGCTTACAGCATGATCACGGTATATGGTATGAATGATAAAGTGGGTAATATTAGTTATTATGATCCCAACCAGGAAAATGTTTTTACCAAGCCTTTCAGTGAAGAGACCGGTAAGATGATCGATGAAGAAGTGCGCAAATTAATTGACGCTGCATACCAGATCACAAAAAAATTACTGCTCGAGAAAAAAGATGATGTGGAAAAACTGGCCAAAGAATTATTAAAAAAAGAAGTGCTGTTTAAAAGCGACGTGGAAGCTTTGATCGGGAAAAGGCCGTATGAAGAAAAAAAATCACTGGACATCGTTGATCCAAAAGACGAGGTCAGTGAACCTCCAAGTACTGACCTTCCGGAAGAATTGGAAAATCCGCCGGTAATATAAATGTTATGGCTACATCCCTGGCAAAAGAAAATATATTGAAGAAGATCCGGCAGGCACTGAGTAATCCGGTGCCTTTGCCATTTCCTCAAAGCGAAGGTGCCAATAGTGTTTTTCAACCCGTAACCGATGACCTTGAGGTATTATTTGCACAGGAATTTACACACCTGTTGGGAAAATTTGCTTTTTGTACCAACGAAAAAGACATGCAGCAACAGTTGCAACAACTGATTGCACAAAGACAATGGACAAAGATATTTTGTAAAGAAGATAAATGGAATGCTGCATTCAGTAATACCATCAATCTCCCCGGCTGCGATGCTTCCATTACCGGTTGCGAATATTTAGTTGCAAGAACAGGAACCATTGTATTGAGTGCTGCCCAGCAAAGCGGTCGCACCGTTAGTGTATACGCTCCCGTTCATATCTGTATTGCTTATACCAGCCAGTTGGTGTACGACATCAAAGACGCCTTACAATTACTAAAAGAAAAATATGCCGGCAATATCCCCTCTTTGATCAGCTTTGCCACAGGGCCCAGTCGTACGGCAGATATAGAGAAAACACTGGTCACAGGTGTTCACGGGCCGAAAGAAGTGTATTGCTTCCTGGTAGAATCATAATTGCATTTTTCCAAGTACCTTTATTGCAAGATGAGTAACGAAATTTATCAATTGTTTGTATATGGTTCCCTGCGCAGCGGTTTCCGTAACCCTGCCTACGAATACCTCACCCGGTATTTTCATTTAATGGGAGATGCCGTTGTAAAAGGGAAGTTGTATGATATGGGCGATTACCCCGCTGCGATAGGTACCAGTGAAGACAAATTCATTTCAGGCGAATTGTATGCTATTAATGATCCGGCCGAATTTGATTGGGCCATTGCCCAGTTAGATGACTATGAAGGGACAAATATAGAAGAGGGGGAAAAGCCTTTGTACAAACGTGAAGCTGTAAACGCATATATAAATGGTAAAGGCGATATGGCCTGGATCTACTGGTTCAACGGCGATATCAATGAACGGGCTGAGATCAGTTCCGGTGACCTGATGCAATACCTGCAGCAAAAAAATAAACCTTAACGGCAATGGAAGGCAATAAAAAAATTTACTTCCTCTCCGATTTCCACCTCGGTGCGCCGAATGCCGAAGCAAGCCTGCTCCGCGAAAAAAAGATCATTCATTTTTTAGACGAAATAAAAAAAGACGCTTCAACGATCTTTATCGTTGGTGACCTATTCGACTTTTGGTATGAATATAAAAAAGTAGTGCCCAAGGGTTATGTGCGCATTTTAGGAAAGCTTGCTGAAATTACGGACGCCGGTATTCCCATTCATTTTTTTGTAGGCAATCATGATATGTGGATGAAAGATTATTTTCAGAAAGAACTGAACATCGCAGTTTATTTTGAACCCGCACCATTTGAATTCAATGGTAAAAAATTCTTAGTAGGCCATGGAGATGGCCTGGGGCCCGGCGATAAGGGTTATAAATTCATCAAAAAAATATTTCGTAATAAGGCCTGCAAATGGCTCTTTGGCGTTTTACCTCCTGCAATTGGCATGGGTATTGCCCATTACTTTAGCAGGAAAAGCAGGGCACAAACCGGGCAAACGGATGAAAAATTTCTGGGAGAAGATAAAGAATGGCTGATCATCTATTCAAAGGAAATATTAAAAACAACCTACTACGATTACCTCATCTTTGGTCACCGGCATTTACCCATTGATTTTAAACTGAATGATAAAAGCCGCTATATCAATTTAGGTGACTGGATAAAATATTTTAGTTATGCCGTTTTTGACGGGCAAAATCTGGAATTGAAGTATGATGTGTAAGTGTAAGGGCGGCTCAAAACCATCAGGCACTTAAATTAATTATGAAGAGAATAACCCTGATATCACCAGTTGTAACTTTCCGCCTCAGCGGTAAGCTATTATTATTTTTTCTTTGCTTCAGTGGCTCCATGGCAACCCGGGCGCAAAGCGATTCTGTATTTCAATTCATCAGGTCGGTAAATGGTAACTTCTCTTATTTTAATGTAGACAACCTCGATAATATCTATCTTATTACCAATACTAATCAATTAAAAAAACTGGATGAAAAGGGTGACTCAGTTGCCATTTTTAATGATGTAAAACGATATGGCAACCCTTCTTCTATTGATGTAACCAATCCCTTGAAGATATTATTATACTACAAGAATTTCTCTACCGTAGTAATATTGGACCGGTTGTTAAACATGCGCAATACCATTAATTTCAGGAACCAGCGTATTTTTTCCGTACATAGTATCGCCACTTCTTACGATAATAATATCTGGCTCTTTGATGAGCAGGATTATAAATTGAAAAAGATCGATGAGACCGGCAAACTTTTACAGGAAACCACAGATTGGAGAATGCTCTTTGATTCCGTGCCTTCACCAACACGTATAATTGATCGCAACAATTTCATATACCTGTATGATGCAGAAAAAGGTTTTTACATCTTTGACTACTATGGCGCTTTTAAGAACAAGTTAAGCTTCCCAGGCTGGACAGATGTGGAAGTAAATGGCAAGAACATATATGGTTTCTTTGATAATATTTTATATAGCTACGAACTCAATTCGCTGAACCTTAGATCGTATAAACTTCCCTCATTCTTTGGAGACTATGCCGGCATCAAGGCCATGAACGGAAAGGTTTACCTGAACAAAGGCAACCGGATAGATATTTACCAGGTGAAATAGTATCCGCAAGATGTAGTATTTTTATTCCATGGATATTTTCGATAATATTTATTTTGATAACAGCGTCAAAAGCTACTGCATAGTTGGTGGTAGCATACTGTTGATGCTCATCTTAAAAAGATACCTTTCCCGCTACATCGCTTCAATACTATTTCGTTTAACACACCGCATCTGGA
>JANYIM010000127.1 GCA_025362055.1 Bacteroidota bacterium | reverse complement strand
TGCGGCCAATGTGCAGGGTGATTCAAAACAATCACAGGGTACAAGCGTGGTGAATGACCTGACCTGGGATGCTGTTTGGGAAAGTAAAACAAGCATTAAAAAAGACGGGTGGGTTGCAGAGATAAAAATCCCTTTCAGCGCCATACGATTTTCAAAAAATGCAGTCCAGGATTGGGGATTGAATTTTGGCCGCTTTACCCGCAAAGACAATGAGAACAGTATCTGGAGCCCGGTAAATCCCAATATTAGCGGCGACGTTAATCAGTGGGGCGATTGGCTTGGATTAAAAAAGATTACACCACCCTTACGTTTATCCTTTCTTCCTTATTTATCAGGAGGCATCAGGATATCGCCTACCCAAAAAGGAGATGTTACAGAATACCTTAAAAGCGGGGGCATGGATGTAAAATACGGCATTAATGAAAGCTTTACGCTGGATATGACCCTGGTACCCGATTTTGCCCAGGTACAAAGTGATAATGTATACCTTAACCTTACTCCTTTTGAAGTGAAGTTTGATGATTATCGCCCCTTCTTTTCTGAAGGAACGGAATTATTCAATAAAGCAGGATTATTCTATTCCCGCAGGGTGGGTGCGGCGCCGGGAGGAGCTGCTACCGTATTAAAGAATTATGGCAATAACGCCGGGTATAAGATTGAAAGCAATCCGGGCATAACCCGTTTGTACAATGCTACAAAGTTTTCGGGACGAACCCGGGGTAAGCTGGGTATTGGAATATTCAATGCGGTAACTGCACCCATGTATGCAAAGATCGGCAACCTGTTTACAGGCACTGATTCCAGTATCTTAACTGAACCGCTTACCAATTATAATATTATTGTACTGGACCAGGCTTTAAAACACCGTTCCTCCGTAAGTTTTACTAATACCAATGTTTTAAGAAAAGGTAATTCAAGGAATGCCAATGTAAGCAGTATCGACATTTCATTGTACGACAGGAAAAACAGGTATAATTTTTTGGGCAGTGGAAAATACAGTTCCATATGGGGCAAACTGCAAAAGAAGAACGGGTTTAGTTCCAATACAAATTTTGGTAAGGTAAGCGGCCTTGTGCAATATAGTACAGGCCTTAGCGTGAAGAGTGATAAGTACGATCCCAATGATCTTGGATTCCTGCAAAATAATAATTCGGTCATTTATGGTGCATCCGTCAGTTATAATATGCTTAAACCTACGCATCATTACCTCAATCATACGTATAAATTAAATTTCTATAATTATTATCTCTTTAAACCTTTCCGATGGACCAATACACAACTGAATGCAAGTGCATTCTTTTTGTTCCGTAATTTCTGGGATGTTACCTTTTCTCTTTCCGGCAGTCCATTCTGGTACAATGATTACTTCGTGAACTCCAGCGCTTACAATGGTTTTTTTCTTAAAAGAACACCTTATTTATATGCCGGGGTGAACGGTAGTACGGACAGCAGAAAGAAAGTATTTTTCAATTGGCTACTGGGTGCCGCAGAAGGCCCTTTACCCAACGATCCCTACTGGCATGGTACCATGGGATTACGGTACCGGTTAAACGATAAATTCCAGGTGAGTGGCAGCATTGATATTATACAGGATAAGGGCAACTGGGGCGGTGTTTCTTATAATGGGGCTTTTCTAAATAATGCCGATGGTTCGCCGGTAATCTCCGAGCGTGATGTGAAAACAAATACCGCCATCCTTAGTGCGCAATATAATTTCACCGCAAGGATGAACTGGAGTATACGGATGCGCCATTACTGGTCCTTGCTTCAAAACAGGAGTTTCTTTAATTTAAATGCTGATGGTTATTGGAGGGACACTTCTTTTCTACCCAATCACAATTTAAATTTTAACACCTTTAATGTTGATATGTTCTATACCTGGGATTTTTTACCGGGCAGTCGTTTAACCATCGCCTGGAAAAATGCCCTGGGCGGAAATGTTTCGATTGATCCTTATACGAACATGAGTTATTTTAAGAACTTTGGTGAAGTACTCAATAATCCTCATAGCAATGAGGTTACCGTGAAGATCGTTTATTTCATTGATTACCTGAACCTGAAAAGGAAACAACATTAGTACTGTTACTTTGAAATAATCGGTACATTTTCAATTTATAAAAATGCTTTTATGAACCAGGGCAACACTGCAAATGACATACTTGATCATGATGATCAACTTAAGCCAAAATTATCATCGGGCCTCAATGTGCTTACCATCCTGAGTTTTATCTGGTGTGCGATACAACTTTGTCTTTCCCTGTGGGGCTTCTTTTCTTCACAAACTAATTTTAATAATAAGGATAAGGTTCTTGAGCAAATGAATTCAGACAGCATGCCGGCCTGGGCCAAATCCATGATCCCGGATCCTGCTCGTTTGGAAGAAATGATCACAAAGAATTATGAGAACAGGATACCAATACTGTTACTTAGCATCGTTGCAATAGCACTTTGCTTTGTTGGCGCACTACAAATGCGAAAGTTGAAAAAGCAAGGTTTCCTGTTATATACGATCGGCGAATTATTGCCCTTACTTACTGTCTATTTATTCATCGGGGCATTTATGTTCAGCGGATTTCAATTCTATATAGGGACCGGATTTGCCCTGCTTTTTATTTTGTTGTATGCATTGCAAAGAAAGAATCTTGTTTATTGATGCCGGATGCACACTGAAATAAGGAAAGGCTTTTCATTAATTGAACTCCATCCGTTATCAGCCCTTCTTTACCACGCTTTTGAAACCACGCCATTAAGTATTTTGATGAAATACAAATGCTTGTTCTCAAAATAATCGGGTATTTCGGTGCCTTTCTTCAACAGCACCGGGCGGAAATTATAATCGCAGAATATTTTTAGCGTCTTATCGTTCTGGTGAGTAATAAGATCGCCTGGATATTTTGTAAGTAGTTTGGTGAACAAGTACACTGTTTCAAAGCCTTTAAAAGCCATATCACCGGGTTTTCCCTTGTATTTTTTCGTGTAGGTATTCAGCAGCATCTTACTGTAATCATCCCATTTATTGTTATAATAAGGTGTGGTGAAATAGATGGGAAAATCCTTAAATCCGTCTTTTTTATGTAATGAAGTAAATCCGTCCCAGGTTGGCATACCTACTAACGTTATGGGATAAGTGCTATACAGACCAAAACAGGCAGTTGTAAGATTTCCGGCAAAGGTTTCTTCAAGGCTTCCACCGATAATTACCGTTTGCCGGTTACTGTCTAATTTTGTTTTAAGATAATCAGCAGTAGGCGGACTGTCGAAATTCAATGTCTGAATACCCAATAAAGGCTGCCCGTCCTGTTCATTAAGTTGTTTAAAATAACTTGCCACCATGTCTTCCTGTGCGCCCTTTTGCCTGCACAAATAAATTTTATCAGTACCGTGGTTTTGCAGGATATAACTGTAAATGGCTTCGCAATGCGATCTGAGTGTTGAGTTCATAACTACCAAAAAAGGATTGCCGGTTATGCCGCCGTCATTGGGATAAGTTGCAGAAACAAAAGGTATCTTTTTT
The DNA here is from genome assembly GCA_025362055.1 of Bacteroidota bacterium. Taxonomy (GTDB): domain Bacteria; phylum Bacteroidota; class Bacteroidia; order Chitinophagales; family Chitinophagaceae; genus Ferruginibacter. The sequence continues at coordinate 7,708 of JANYIM010000127.1, read as the reverse complement.
TGCAGGGCAAAATCCGCTAATTGTTTATACTCGGCATCCTTTACGCTTCCTACTATTAAATTAAGACTGTCTAGTTTCTGATGCTGGATAAGCCACGGAATGGTTTGTATATATGCTTTTGAATCAAAAACAGTTGCTTCTATATTCTCATTTCCTGTTTCCATGGAATCCAAAGCAACCTGTGCGCCCTGAACAAAATCCACCGCAGGCATTATGAACCTTGGTACGCTTTGTTTGTATTTAAAATTATTATCTGTAAAAACGGAATCAAGGTAGAGGGGCGCAAAAATGCCCACTTTATAGGTCGGGCTCTTTTTGAGTGTATCATTTTGCGCAGCAGCAGAAAAATCAAGAAAAACAACTGCAACACATGCCAATGCAGCAGCTAAAAAAATATGTTTGTACTCTTTCATAATCAATAAAATTCAAAACTGAAACCATTACTGGTTGATATTATTCCCATTCAATTGTTGCCGGCGGCTTGCTACTGATATCATACACCACCCGGTTAATGCCCCGTACATTATTGATTATTTCATTGGATATGCTGGCTAAAAATTCATAGGGCAAATGTGCCCAGTCAGCTGTCATGCCATCCACAGAGGTAACGGCTCTTAAAGCTACCGTAAATTCATAAGTTCTTTCATCGCCCATTACACCCACGGTCTTTATTGGTAATAAGATAGTGCCTGCCTGCCATATCGTTGCATATAAATTACTTTTTTTCAGGCCATTGATATAAATAGCATCTGCATCTTGCAATAACCGTACCCTTTCTTCCGTAACTTCTCCTAAAATTCTTATCGCAAGGCCAGGCCCCGGAAAAGGATGGCGAAATAACATTTCATGCGGGATACCCAACTCCAATCCAACCCGTCTTACTTCATCTTTGAATAAGGAACGCAATGGTTCTACCAGTTCTAATTTCATGGTGTCTGGCAATCCGCCAACATTGTGGTGCGACTTGATAGTAACAGAAGGTCCGTGTACAGCAGCCGATTCTATCACATCCGGGTAAATGGTTCCCTGGCCCAACAATTCAACTCCTTCTATCTTTTGGGCTTCCTGGTCAAATATCTCAATAAAACTACCTCCGATGATCTTTCGTTTTTCTTCGGGATCGGTCTTGCCGGCTAATTTAGCATAAAAATAATTTTTAGCATCTACACCCTTTACATTCAATCCAAGCTTTGCATAAGTATCCAGAACCTGTTCGAATTCATTTTTGCGCAATACACCATTGTCAACAAAAATGCCAAACAAATTCTTGCCAATGGCTTTATAGATCAAGGTAGCTGCAACAGTACTATCAACCCCTCCACTTAAACCGATGATAACTTTTCTATCACCGATCTGCTTTTTCAGCGTGGCAACCGTATCAGTAATAAAATGGGCGGCTGTCCAATCCTGTGCACATTTACAGATGTTGACCAGGAAATTTTTTATGATGGTCTTGCCTTCAGTGGAATGATATACTTCAGGATGAAATTGCAAACCATATAAAGGGCAACCCTCCTTGTTTTTTCTCTTAAAAGCCGCTACCGGTATACTTTCTGTAGTGCCAAGTAATTCAAATCCTTCCGGCAATTCGATGATGGTATCTGCATGGCTCATCCATACCTGCGAGGAAGGAGGAATTCCATTTAGTAAGATGTTTTCTTTTTTTACTTCAAATGAAGCCCGGCCGTATTCTCTCTTTTCACTTTTATCAACACGGCCACCAAATAGTTTTGCCGTTAATTGTGCGCCATAGCAAATGCCCAGTACGGGTACTTTTTGTGCCATGGCTTTGATATCAACCACTGGTGCATTTTCTTCATTCACTGAAAAAGGAGAACCGCCCAAAATGATGCCTTTAAGGCCGGGTTCAAAAAGGAAGGGTTTATTATAAGGAATTATCTCGCAGTAAACATTTGCTTCCCTTACCGCACGTGCGATCAATTGGGTATATTGAGAGCCAAAATCAAGGATGAGTATTTTTTCCGTCATAGAACAGCGAAGATAAATAGTTTAGGGCTTTGCGTTTATACTTTTTAGCTAAGCGATAAGGAGGAAAAGAGCAAAAAGAATAAATGCAGTATCCTTTATTCTCTTTTGTGCCCTTAGCCCAGTTTAATAATCAGCGAAATCATAGTAATCATGTGAATGAGCGTTTATCTTTGCACAAATTTTCAGCCATGAAACAACTATTATTTCTTTCCATCATATTGATGGTGTTAAGTTCCTGTCATTTTACAACCGGCAGCGGCAATATCATTACAGAAAAAAGAGTAACCGGTAATTTTAATGGGATCTCGGTGAGCAGTGGATTTGATGTAGAATTGAAGACCGGCCCGGTCACGGAAATTATTGTTGAGGCAGATGATAATATCATGCAATACATCGAAACTACTGTCAGTGCTGATATTTTGAAGATCGGCATTGAAAATATGCATAGCTTGTCAGATGCGCATCTGAAAGTTTACATAACAGCCCCGGAGATCACTAGTATTAAGGCTTCTTCAGGTGCAGATGTAGTTTCAAGGGATGTGTTGAAGAATGATGGAAAATTATCTTTTAATGCGTCCAGTGCAGCTTCTATTGTCACGGATCTTGATGCCCCGGAAGTGGCCGCCAATACCAGCAGCGGGGCTTCCATAACACTTAGGGGTAAAACAAAGAACTACCATGCAACGGCTTCCAGTGGCGCCAACCTGAAAACAGAAGACCTCTTGACGGAGAATACGGTGGTCACGGCAAGTAGTGGAGGCAAGGCTAATGTTCATGCCAGTGTGAGTTTATCGGCTACTGCCAGCAGTGGGGCCAATGTCAATTACCGGGGAGCTGCCAATGTGCAGAAAACGGTCAGCAGCGGTGGTAGTGTTGATAAGAAGGATTAGTTAGTAGTTGGTAGTGAGTAGTTTGAAGCTAGTAGAGCTAAGGCTACCAGGCTTTTTAATATAACTATTTGAATAATAGCTTCACCTAACCTTTCTAATACTTCGGCTACCCACTACATACTAGCAACTACCCACTTCAAAAAAAAACTTCCCCTAATCCTTTGCTCATATCCTCTAACCCCTTACCTTTGCACTCCAAATTAAAAAACGGTCATTCTAAAGTTCTTTTTATATGTCACAGAGAATCAGAATCAAATTACAGTCTTACGACCATAACCTGGTTGATAAATCAGCCGAAAAGATCGTAAAAACTGTACGCAGTACGGGCGCAGTGGTAACAGGACCAATTCCTTTGCCTACGCACAAGAAGATATTTACCGTACTACGTTCCCCTCACGCCAATAAAAAAGCCCGTGAGCAGTTTCAACTCTGTACGCACAAACGTTTATTAGACATTTACACCAGCAGCAGCCGTACGGTGGATGCATTGAGTAAGTTAGACTTGCCAAGTGGTGTGGATGTTGAGATCAAGGCCTGATGAACCTTATCTGCTAAGGCGGATAGAAGCAACAGGTAAGTTCTTAAAAGAAAAAAATATTGAACATCTAAGTCCCGCCCCCGGGTTGGACCGCTGGATAAAAACAAGATACAATGAAAAGTATTATTGGAAAAAAAATTGGTATGACCAGTATCTTTGATACCAGTGGCAAGCAAACGGCTGTTACTATTATTGAAGCCGGCCCATGTGTGGTTACCCAAAAGAAAACCATCGAGACTGATGGTTACAATGCTCTCCAGATAGCATTTGGCGATAAAAAAGAAAAACACTCCATTAAAGCTGAAGTAAATCACTTCGCCAAAGCTCAAACCTCTCCCAAAAAATTCGTTCAGGAAATACGCGATAGCGAAGTAGATAAAGCAGTTGGTGAATCCATCACTGTCGACATTTTTGCCGAAGGCGATAGTGTTGAAGTGGTAGGTACCACCAAGGGCAAGGGTTTCCAGGGTGTTGTAAAACGTCATGGTTTCTCCGGTGTTGGCCAGCAATCGCATGGCCAGCATGATCGCCAGAGAGCCCCTGGTTCTATTGGTAACTCATCTGATGCCAGCCGTGTATTCAAGGGAATGCGCATGGGCGGCCGTATGGGCCAGGACAGGGTAACGATGAAAGGCCTTAAAGTGGTGAAGATATTCCCTGAAAAAAATTACATATTAGTGAGTGGTTCGGTTCCGGGCCACAATGGTTCTATTGTATTAATTCAAAAATAAAAACCAATTAGTCGATTTGGAAATTTGAAAATGTGACGATTCGCAATCTTCAAATCATCAAATCATCAAATCAACAAATTAATAAAGATGCAAGTAGATGTTTTAAATATAGAAGGAAAGAAGACCGGCAGAACGGTTGAATTACCTGAAGAGATATTCGGTATTGAACCAAATGACCATGTCATTTATCTTGCTGTGAAGCAATTCCAGGGTGCACAACGCCAGGGTACACATAAGGTGAAGACGCGTATGGAAGTGCACGGTTCTTCTAAAAAACTGCACAAACAAAAAGGTACTGGTGGTGCCCGTAAAGGTAACCTTCGTAACCCTTTGTATAAAGGTGGTGGTACCATTTTTGGTCCAAAACCGCACAAGTACGATATTAAATTGAACCGTAAAGTAAAGGACTTGGCTAAAATGAGTGCATTGGCTTACAAAGCAAAAGATAATGCCATCGTGATATTAGAAGATGTGAAAATGGATGCTCCTAAGACATCTGCTTTTACGGGTATCATGAAGAACCTGAATATCGCCGGTAAAAAAACACTGGTAGTTATACCGGAATACAATGATAACCTGTATTTAAGTTTACGTAACGTGCCTACTGTTAGTGGCACCTTATTAAGCGACCTGAATACTTATGATATTTTAAATGCGAATGTTTTGATATTAACAGAAAGTGCAGCGAAGATATTCAGTGAGGACATGACTGAAGCGTAAGAGAATTAATAATTAATAATTAATAATTGTAAGATGAAACTGTCTGATGTTTTAATAAAGCCGATCTTATCTGAGAAAGCAAATAAGCAATCTGAAAAGATGAACCGCTACTCTTTTGTAGTGGATAAAAAAGCGAATAAACTGGAGATAAAAAGAGCGGTAGAGAGTTTTTATGGTGTAACGGTCGACAATGTAAATACCATTGTTGTGCCTTCAAAAGCAAAAGCCAAATACACCAAAGCCGGATTTATAGTTGGCCGCAAGCCTTCTAAAAAGAAAGCGATTGTAACTGTTGCCGAAGGCGAAACGATCGACCTGTACGGCACTGTATAATCCTTCGACTCCGCTCAGGGTTAAGCGGGTAAGAAAATAATTAATTTAATGAATGGTGGTCAGCACCGCAAAGTTTTGACAAAATAAAAGATTAACAATGGCACTTAGAAAATACAAACCAACAACAGCAGGAACCAGGTGGAGAATTGGTAATGCTTACGAAGAGATCACTACCAATGTTCCTGAAAAGACTTTGCTTGAAAAGCAGAAGAATACTGCCGGCCGCAATGTGCAGGGAAGGCGTTCTATGCGTTACATGGGTGGTGGAAACAAGACCATGTACCGTATCGTTGATTTTAAAAGAAATAAGAAGAATATTCCGGCTACGGTTAAGTCCATTGAATACGATCCAAACCGTACCGCATTCATCGCATTATTGGCTTACGCTGATGGTGAAAAGCGTTACATCCTTGCACCGCAGGGTTTACAGGTAGGCCAAACCGTTATCAGTGGTGATGATGCAGTACCGGAACTGGGGAATGCCTTGATGTGTAAGAACATGCCATTGGGTACCAATATTCACAATATTGAAATGCAACCGGGACAGGGTGGGATATTAGTGCGTAGTGCAGGAACATCTGCCCAGTTAACCAATAAAGAAGATAAGTACGCTATATTAAAAATGCCAAGTGGCGAGTTAAGGAAAGTGCTGATCAATTGTTATGCAACAGTTGGGGTGGTGAGCAACAGCGATCATAACCTGGAGAGCATGGGCAAAGCCGGCCGTAACAGGTGGAAAGGCATCCGTCCAAGAACAAGGGCGGTTGCGATGAATCCGGTTGATCATCCGATGGGCGGTGGTGAAGGAAGGGCTTCTGGCGGACATCCGCGTAGCCGTAAGGGTAAGTATGCAAAAGGTGAGATCACACGTACAAGAGGAAAGGGTTCTGACAAGATGATCATAACCAGAAGAAACGGGAAAAAGTTACCGAATAAATAATCATTGTTAAAATATTCTTCTCAAAAAACGGGAGGAAGAATCAACAAAAAACAAATAAAACATGGCTCGTTCGTTAAAAAAAGGACCTTATGTAGAAGCTAAGCTGAATGCAAAGGTTTCTGCGATCATTGAAGGAAAAGGAAAGAAAGGCGTTATTAAAACATGGAGTCGCAGAAGTACGATCACTCCTGATTTTGTAGGGCAAACTTTTGCAGTTCATAATGGAAATAAGTTCATTCCTGTGTATGTTACGGAATTCATGGTTGGACATAAACTGGGAGAATTTGCACCAACAAGAAATTTTAGAGGTCACTCAAGTAAGAAAATAGTATAAACAGTTGGTAGTTTGTAGTTGGTAGTCTTTCAACTCATAACTCATAACTCGAAACTTAATAAAAAATGGAAGCAGTAGCAAAATTAAATAATTACCCCACGTCGCCACGTAAAATGCGTTTACTGGTGGATCTGATCCGTGGCCTGGATGTTGAAAAAGCCCTGGCTGTTCTGGAGCACAATCCAAAGCATCCTGCAGTGCCTTTGCGTAAACTGGTAATGTCGGCCATCAGCAATTGGAAACAAAAGAATGAAGGTGGTGATGAGAATGCACTGATCGTAAAAACGATCATGGTGGATGGCGCAAGAGTGATCAAGCGTATGCGCCCTGCGCCGCAAGGCCGCGGATACCGCGTTCGCAAACGCAGTAACCATGTAACCGTTGTAGTAGATACTAAAGCAATTAAAAATTAATAATCAAAAGAATTAACCAATAATATGGGTCAAAAAACAAATCCGATAGGCGCCAGGTTGGGAATCATCCGTGGTTGGGACAGTAACTGGTTCGCCAGTAAAACGGAGTATCCTAAAAAACTGATCGAAGACAATAAGATCAGGAATTACCTGAATGCCCGTATCAACAAGGGTGGTATTGCAAAGATCGTTATTGAGCGTACACTTAATAAACTGATCGTGACCATTCACACTTCCAAGCCAGGGATCATCATTGGTAAAGGTGGTGGGGAAGTTGACCGGATCAAAGAAGAATTGAAAAAATTATGTGGTAAGGATGATGTGCAGATAAATATCCTTGAGATACGTCGCCCGGAACTGGATGCCAATATCGTAGCAGACACTATTGCCCGCCAGTTGGAAAATCGTATCAATTACAAAAGGGCCATTAAAATGGCGATCGCTTCCGCATTGCGCATGGGTGCAGAAGGTATTAAGGTAAAAGTTGGTGGCCGTTTGGGTGGTGCCGAAATTGCCCGTAGCGAAGAGATCAAGCAAGGCCGTACCCCATTACATACATTACGTATGGATATTGATTATGCCAATGTATTTGCACTGACAGTATATGGAAAGATCGGTATCAAGGTTTGGATATGTAAAGGAGAGGTTTTAGGTAAGCGTGACCTGAATCCGAATGTAGTAGCAGGTGGTGGAAAAGAAATCGGTGAAAGGCAAGGTGGATTTGACAGGAGGGATGATCGCAGAGATGACAGGAGAGGCGGCGGTGGTGGAAACCGTGGCGGTGGCGGAGGTAATCGTGGTGGCGGTGGAAGAAGATAAT
>JANYIM010000089.1 GCA_025362055.1 Bacteroidota bacterium | reverse complement strand
TCCCTGAGGTTACAGGCTTGTACAGTACAGGTGGGCGTATCGTCTTCGGGATAGAAATACAGGATTACTTTTTTGCCCTTGTAACCTGATAATGAAACGAGATTGCCATTTTGATCTTTGGCTTTGAATGCCGGGGCTTTGGTGTTTTCTGTAAGTGATGTCATATAGTTGGTTGATGGTAAGTGGCCAGGGGAGTGCTTCGTAGAAAATACGCTTCCACCAACTATCTTACAAAATGATAAACTTTCTCTGTTCTATTTCCCACACAATCTTCTGCACTAACTTTTAATTCATGTTCACCGGGTAAACAACGTTCATCAAAAATATAAATAAATGTCCTGCCCTTATCATTGGTAAAACGCAGCCAGTTGCCATCCAGCGTTGCCGTAAAGTTTTTTATTTCTTCGGTATTATCGCCAACAACAAAAGCCAGGCGGTTTTGTTTGGCCATATTCATACCGTCTTTAAAGCCTACAGGGACAATATTGGGTGGAATGGTATCTATCAACAATTGAAAATTCCCAAACTCTCGAAAACTGGCTTTGTACCAACCGATCTCATTCCAGGAAGTTAAAGGAACGGCTTTTGCAAAATCTGTTTTTGCATTCCAATAGCGTTCCATCACCACTTTATCCCTTAAACCAATAGGGATAGCGGCTTTTATTTTTACCGGGAAATAACCGTGTACCGGAACATCTGGCGAATGCAGTTGGTAAATAGTATTCCCTTGCTTTGGAACGATCTCGCTGTAACGAAAATGGATCGAATCATATAAACTGTTTGCGGGAAGATAGAAACTGATATTGCTGTTCTCGAAAACATTTACGTTACCGGGATAAAACATTTTTTGCGAACCGGTTGATGCGGGGCCTGTGTTTATTTTTTTAGAAACATCGGGCCCGCGTTTTACATCAAATTGAACAAAAGAGGTATTTCCATAAGCATCCTTTACTTCGATCTTTATTTTATGAACACTGTCATCATCAATTCGTATTACCCCATCTCCATTAACTATTTTATAAATACCATTGGGATATCCCGGTAATCTTGAAAGATGTTGCACAAATGGCCCGCCGGTACTGCGCATCCTGTAATCAATATGTGCATTCAGGTATCGCGTTTCATCGTAACTGATACTGTCTATCTGAAAACCAACAATAGGTATTTCGTTATCATATAAAATGGCCTGAAAAATACCATTGCGACTGGTAGAGCCCGTATACCTGTCGAAGCTCGTGATCGCAAAACTCACTTTATCCGTGTTACAAATTAATGTGGCAGGAACGGGAACATAGGCACCATTTACTTTTTTTACCGGGTACATCTTCGGACTTTGTTCAAATACACTGATGCTTCTATCGTACACCGCCAGCCTTAATACATCGGGAGCAATATCATCTGTTATGGGAAATCCAAAAAGTAATGGATTCAATACCTTTTCTGTTTTAGTATCCCTGATCTCAAAATGAACATGTGGCCCTTCTGAACCACCGGTGCTGCCGCTATAAGCAATGAACTGGCCCTTGGTTACAGGGAACATTGCTGCGGGGATATCTAAAAACACTCTCCAGCTTCTTTGTTTGTATTGCGCTGCCGTTACATATTTTTCCAGCTCGGGGTTAAAATCATTTAAGTGTGCATACAAAGTTGTTAGCCCGTTCGGATGATTGATATAAATGCATCGCCCAAAACCAAAGGGCTCTATCTTCACTTTTGCAATATAGCCATCTGCAGCAGCGGAAACACGCAGGTTTTGTTTCTGATCTGTGCGGCAATCCAGCCCCATGTGGTAGTGATTGGGCCTCAGTTCGCCAAAATTGGCTACCAGTGCAGGTTGTATGTCAAGCGGCCAGCGAAAATACCCCTTGGGATAATTGGGTACATGCAGCACCTGTGCCCTGGTATCAGCAACAATTAATACCAATAAAAGAAGAAAAGAGATCTTTATATAAGAAGAAAATAATTTCATTGGCGGGTTTTCTGTTGCAAATCTACTCTTGTATGCCCTAACTGAAAAATGAATCAGTACAACGTTTTTTATTTACCCCAATTACATTTACTTTTGCACGCCTGCCCAGGCAACTACAAACATGCCAAAAGACAAGTCCATTCATTCAGTTTTAATTATCGGCTCGGGTCCCATTATCATCGGCCAGGCCTGCGAATTTGATTATAGTGGCACACAGGCCGCCCGCAGTTTACGCGAAGAGGGAGTAAAAGTCATCCTTATTAATAGTAACCCTGCTACCATCATGACAGATCCAATGATGGCCGACAGGGTTTATCTTTTACCGCTAACGGTTGAAAGTATTGAACAGATATTGGAGGAAAATCAAATTGATGCGGTATTGCCAACGATGGGCGGGCAAACAGCATTGAATCTTTGTAAAGAAGCGGATGAACTGGGTGTTTGGGAAAAGTATAAAGTGCGGTTGATCGGGGTGGATATTAAAGCAATTGAAAAAGCGGAGGACAGGGAAAAATTCCGCCAGTGGATGATAGCAATGGGCGTACCCGTTTGCCCTGCAAGGATCGCAAATTCTTTTTTAGAAGGAAAGGAATTCGCGCAAGAGATAGGCTTTCCGTTAGTGCTAAGGCCTTCCTTCACCCTCGGCGGAACCGGCGGTGGCATTGTGTTTGGAAAAGATGAACTGGATGAAGCATTGAATAATGCATTGGTCGCAAGTCCGATCCATGAAGTGCTGGTAGAAAAAGCCGTGCTGGGCTGGAAAGAATTTGAACTGGAATTACTGAGAGATAATAATGATAATGTGGTGATCATTTGCGGGGTAGAAAATTTTGACCCGATGGGTGTGCATACGGGCGATTCCATTACAGTGGCGCCTGTTATGACCTTGAGTGATACGGCCTATCAGCTGATGCGCAATACGGCCATTGCAATGATGCGTGACCTGGGGAATTTTGCCGGTGGTTGTAATGTGCAATTCGCCTTGAACCCGCAAACAGAAGAGATCATCGTGGTGGAAATAAACCCAAGGGTTAGCCGCTCTTCGGCATTAGCGAGTAAGGCTACGGGTTATCCTATTGCAAAAATTGCGGCCAAACTTGCGATCGGTTATAACCTCGATGAATTAAAGAACCAGATCACGGCTACCACATCCGCTTATTTTGAACCTGCACTGGACTACGTGATCGTAAAAATCCCCCGCTGGAATTTTGATAAGTTCAAAGGAGCAAAAGACACGTTAGGGTTCCAGATGAAAAGCGTTGGCGAGGTAATGGGTATTGGCAGAAGCTTTGCGGAAGCGATACAAAAAGCTTGTCAGAGTTTGGAGAATGAAGCGGTTGGTTTAGGTTATTACGGCAAAAGCATGATGAAGGCTGATGAACTGATAGAATACATCAAGATACCAAAATGGGACAGGGTATTCCGTATAAAAGATGCGTTGATGGCGGGCGCAAGTATCAAACGTATTTGTGAGAGTACAAAGATCGATCGCTGGTTCATTTACCAGATCCAACTGATATGTGATTGTGAAAAGGAAATTGCACAATATGATCTGAAGACCTTGCCTGATGAATTATTGCGGGCAGCAAAAGTTTTGGGTTTCAGTGATGAGCAGATCGTGCGCATCATGAAAGAAGAGAATGCCGAACTTATTTATGAAAGAAGAAAGGCAATGGGTTTAACAAGGGTATTTAAAATGGTGGATACCTGCAGTGCTGAGTTTGAAGCGAAGACACCTTATTTTTATTCAACGTTTGAAGCTGCCCCCCTGCCCCCCAAAGGTGGAGGCTTGAACTCCAATGAATCGAAAATATCTGCGAAGAAGAAGATCATTGTTTTAGGTAGTGGTCCCAACAGGATTGGCCAGGGTATTGAGTTTGATTATTGTTGTGTACACGGCTTACTGGCGATAAAAGAAGCGGGCTACGAAGCCATCATGGTGAATTGTAATCCGGAAACCGTTTCCACTGATTTTGACATTGCTGATAAATTATATTTTGAACCCGTGTTCTGGGAGCACCTTTGGGAAATTGTGGAACATGAAAAACCTTATGGTGTAATTGTACAACTTGGCGGACAAACCGCATTGAAACTGGCCAAACGTTTACACGAAAAAGGAATAAAGATCATCGGCACATCTTTCAACAGCATGGATATTGCAGAAGACCGAGGAAGATTTAGCGATATGCTGAAAGAACTGGAGATACCTTATCCAAAATATGGCGTTGCTTATAATACAGACGAAGCCATTGAAGTAGCGAAACAAGTTGGTTACCCGGTATTGATAAGGCCAAGTTATGTGCTGGGCGGGCAACGTATGCGAATAGTATTGAATGATGAAGAACTGGAGAAGGGTGTACTGAGTTTAATAAAACACCTTCCCGGGAATAAAATCTTAATTGATAATTTTTTAGACCGTTGCCAGGAGGCCGAGATAGATGCCATCTTTGATGGTGAAAATTTTCATGTGATGGGCGTGATGGAACATATCGAGCCTGCGGGTATCCATAGTGGTGATAGTAATGCGGTGTTGCCTCAATTCAATTTATCGCCGTTGATCGTGCATACGATGGAAGAGTATGCAGAAAAGATTGCACGTACCTTAAACATAAAAGGGTTGATCAATATCCAGTTCGCCATTAAAGACGGAAATGTTTTTGTGATAGAAGCCAATCCACGGGCATCCAGAACAACACCCTTCATTGCCAAGGCCTATCAAATACCGTATTTGAATATCGCTACCAAAATAATGATGGGCGTAAATACGCTCAAGGATTTTACATTCGAAAAAAAGCTAACGGGCTTTGCCATCAAGGAACCGGTATTCTCTTTCAATAAATTTCCGGGTGTAAATAAAGAGCTAGGCCCCGAGATGAAAAGTACGGGCGAAGCCATCCGTTTCATTAAAGACTTGCGGGACCCTTATTTCAGGCAGCTGTATAAAGAGCGAAGCATGCATTTGAGTAAGTAACAGATAGTGCGAATATCTCCTTAATCCATAAGGTCGACCACCTTTCAAAGGTGGTCGACCTTTACGTTGTAACAATTACTTACTTTTGGTAAGTAAATCCGTTTTGATGCCCGTCCCTTCCCGTCTAATCGCCTCTTTTGAGGAAGAATCTTTTTATCATATTATCTGCAAGTCTGTTGCCGAAAGGGTTTTGTTTAAAACAGAAGAAAATAAAAGATATTTTTTATCCGGATATGCAAAACTTTTATACAATTTTATTGATACCTATGCATATTGTATAATGAATAATCATGTTCATTGGTTGATCAGGACAAAAAGTGTTCCTGCTTTAATTTCCTTTTTGAACAATGTTCCTGTCAGAGATCTGACGATAACCCAGAAAAGATTTATTGCCGGATCATGTACTTATCATGAACTGATTGAACAACAATTCAATCGTTTTTTTATTTCGTATTCATTGGCATATAATAAAGAGAATAATATGAAAGGGCATTTATTTAACCGGCCTTTTAAGCGGATAGCGATCGCTGATGAAATTCACTTTACAACTTTAATTGTTTATATACATGCCAATCCACTAAAACACGGCTTGATGAGGGACTTCTATAAATACAAATGGTCGTCATACCAATCACTAATCTCAGATCAGCCAACAAAAATGATGCGTGAAGAAACGCTGGAATGGTTTGGAGGAAAGAAAAGATTTATTGAAACCCATCATGGAATGTCAGAGTGGTATTATAGTCATGAATCAGCTGGAGAATAAGGTCGACCACCTTTTAAAGGTGGTCGACCTTATTCTATACCTTCTTCTTTTTCTTCGGTGAAGTTTGCAAACTTGTTTTCAGGCTGGCTAATTCCTGTTTCAGTATATTGATGATACTGATCAGTTCTTCTATATCGCTTTTAGTGGCAAAGCCGTAGGGTTTGTTAAGGTCTTCAACCCTGTTGTTTTGCTCTTTAAAGAAGTATGTAATATTAACTTCCAGGATAGCAGCTATCTCTCCTAATTTTTTAACCGAGATCTCTGTAGGTCCGCTTTCTATTTTTGAATAGGCCCCCGGTGTAATACCTAAGTCTAAAGCTACATCGCTTTGTGTGAGGCGTTTTTCTACCCTTCTCTTTTTTATCTGGTTTCTGATGTAATCTATCACAACTCAAAGTTCACACACAAGACTCTTTATCATATTCCTTAATTGAACTTAATATTCTAATTTGGAATAAATTAATCTCAAAAGTATATTTTTGTAACAATAACAAACAATCGAGTATTACGAGAACTCAAGTTGGGATGATGTCTGTAAATAAAAAAATCATAAATGGCCCAGCCAAAAATTACTGACGAATTAGAATATTTTAAAAAATACTTACGAAGCACAGATAATGAAGATGCTCGAAGGCCATTATTATATCCGCTTTTCAAAAAATTATTTTCCGATAAAATGAAAATAGAATCGGCAGCTTGCGGTGCCGATGTATATATTGATGGTCAATTGATTGTTGAAGCCAAGACAGATTTTTCACAATGGCTGGAAGGGTTTTATCAGGCTTTACATTATCAAAAGAAGTATGCGTTAGCTTATCATACCGTAATGGTTGTAGCCAATGAATTTATTGGCATATGGAAACTGAATAAATTGCCTGAATTAGTTACCATACTCAGCAAAACAAGTGATGCTCATACAGCCCCGAACGAAATTGGAAGACTAAATGCAAAAAGAACAGCGCCGCAATTAAAAAGACAAATTCAGGAAGCTGCATTTTATTGGCTTTCTCCTAAAGATTTAGTAGGTGATATTTTTGATAATGCAAAAAACCTTACCACCGAAGGTTTCCAAATTTTAAAAATTTTACGAAACATCGATAGTGAAAGGCAGCAAATCGGTATTCATAATTTCATTAGTTGTATTGAAAGAATGAAAACCATGTTTGCCATGCCAATTGAAGCAGTGCACGCATTTTACTCAATCGTTTATTTTTGGGATATCACGAGTAAAGTAAGCACGAACGAAAACGGAAACGAGGTAATGGTTTTAGGGTACAATGGCAATAAGCATAGCGAAGTAGTCCAAATTCACCCCCATAAAATTGAAGAATTTAAACGCTTTGTTGAAAGCCAGTATATTTTTACAAACGAGGGTAGCGGCCTAACTGTTGATTATTATTTTAGTCGCTTCGATGAAGTGCTTGCAACCATTACCCCCGATTATGTAAAACAGCACGGCATTTTTTTTACCGATAGTAATCTTAGCAAATTTGCTTTATGGTTTGCGATGCAGCATTTTCCAGGTAATATACATGAAGACTACATTGTATTTGATCCAGCTGCGGGAAGTGGCAACTTAGTTAGTAGCTGGAGAGGAAAATTAAAACACAAAATAGTAAGTGAACTGCAACCTGATCTGCTACGAACCATTGAACGTCGTATGCAGGCTGACCCATACCATACTGAGTCTGGATTTACCATTATACCTAAAACGAACGACGGTATTGGCTTGAATTTTTTAGATAAAGATGCAGCTTCCTATATGCATATTTTGGAGGAGGAATTACAAAGAAAAAACATTAGGCTTGATAAGCCGATTTGTTTTTTGCTGAACCCGCCTTATAAAAATACTGATGAAAATAAAAAAGAACGAGATACCACTAATGCATCTTATGCTATACATCCAAGTATATTGCAACACACAGGTGAAGACGCAGGCAAAGAAAGATACCTGGGCTTTCTATCTCAAATACTCAATATTGCAAAATATGAAAAACTACAAAACGGTACGGCATCAGTAGTTATGATATTCACCCCTACAAGTTGGTTAATACCAAGGCCAACTTACAAGGCATTTAGAAAAATATGGGATAATCATTTTAAATTTCAAAATGGATTTATTATCACAAGCAACGAATTTTTTAAAATACAGGGCAGGTGGCCGGTAGCTTTCACAATATGGATCTATGATGAAAGCGAAAAGCAAAACGATATAAGCTTATACGATCTATCTGAATGGAAAAAAATAAATCTCAATACTATTTTGTGGGATAATAAGGGCATGGAAAAAGAAATTGATAATGAGCTGAATAAAACTTTATCAAAAGGCGCGTTAATAAAATTAACTGATGTTAAGGGTGATATACGGGAAATGCTCCCATTGTTAGATCGGAAAGGCAAAATGATACAACAACCACGATACGATTATAGTCATGCAAAAAAGGATAAGGATAAAGAAAAATTAGTAAGCGGCTTTCCTTTAAATGATAAAGAACGCCACTTCAACTTAAAAAGAGTTTGTGGTTCTTCAAATGGAATATATGTTGGGTTTATGGATGATTGCACTCCTGTAAGATTGAACCAAGATACTTTGAATAGGATGTCCACTTTGCCTGATAGAATATGGTTTCGCTTAGACTTAGATTTTAAAGGAATTAACAAATCAAAAATTTTCAATGGTGCTGCTGATAATAGAAGTTATTGTGCTTACGATTTAAAATCGGCTAAAGCAACTTGTAGTTGGTATGCTCTTACAAAGGCTTTAAATGGACTCTATCCTATGTGGGCAAACCAATATGATATTTGGAAACCAGTTATCACAGGAACGAAAGAATCAGAATGGTATTCTATGTGCTTTGCTTATGTTTTAGCTGAAAATCGTTGTATAGTTGTAAAATTTGAAAAAGATAACCCAGTTAAAAATGCGCCAGAGATATTTGTCGATAACCCACTCTGCCCAACTAATAAAGAAAGCTTTTGGGCAATTACGTTACAACCCTTTATCAATCAGAATAAACTAGATAGTGAAAACCCCGCTATGCTGTTAATAGAACAAATAACTGAACTATATAAGTACTGGAATCACACTCACTGTAAAGGGCAATATTTGTATAATTGCGGCCTTCAAACAGAACCTTATTTTAAATATTTTAACTATCCTGATTTTTTGACTCCATATAGTGGTTTAATACAAATAAAAAAATATGCTGAGTTGCGGGGAGATATAGAATTAATTAATCGTTTTAATGAGATTGGAAAGCTTGCAAAAGCAGTAAAACAGCGGCTGTATAAATTATTGGTTGAAGACTTCAGGTATTTCGAATAAGCCCATCACTTCATTATCATCGTTGCAATATTTGGATGCGCCAGGTTTACAATAAGTTCTCTTCTAACAGGATTGATTAACACGTCCATATCTTCCAGGGGTATAGCGTTAAGCAGTAATTCATTAGCTCCGGTCAGCATTATAGCATCCACCACACAACGCCGATTCTTAAACCTCACTTCAATTGAACCCGCTACGTCATATTCTACTATACTACCATCAGCAAGAGCTCCTTTTCTTTTTTTAACCACCCATAACTGCAACAGTTCCCGTATATTTTTATTGATGCACATATACACGCTGCCTGCATCCCTCAGATATTTACCTGGATTCACTTTATCTTATCTTAACCAATCTTGTAAAGTTTAATCCAAAAGGTCGACCACCTTTCAAAGGTGGACGACCTTATTATTTTTAATATTTACCACTCCGGTTAATGATGAAAAAACGTAACGAACCTGTTGTTTTAACCCGACCTCTATTTTTTTACTTTTGATTTTTTACTTTGCTATATGTCCCGGCCCTATAGCATACCCATTTGGAAGAAAGCTCCTTTCATCCGGCTACTTTTGCCCTTCATCGCAGGGATCATGCTGCAGTGGTATATTGGCTTTTCGTTTTCGGTTATCATCGTTGCCATCGTTTCATTCGCGATCGCTTTTTTCTTATTCCGCCTGTTTCCATTTGCATTGCGATTCAAATGGAAAATAGCACAAGGGGTTATGCTGAACGCGGTGTTATTGAGTTTTGGATCATTGATCACCTGGCAAAAAGATATTCGCCATGATGCAAATTGGTATGGCAATAATTATCATGACAGTGAGTACCTGGTTATTAGGATCAATGAACCATTAACTGAAAAACCAAAGTCATTTAAAACAGAAGGATACATTGAAGCTGTTATCCATGATGATTCAATCATTCACTGCAAAGGGAAGTTGTTATTATATCTTTCTAAAAACAGTATTGCACAACAATTGCAATATGGCGATAAGATACTTATTCATAAAAAGTTGCAGGCAATAAAGAATTCGGGCAATCCGGGCGCCTTTGATTATAAGCAATATTTATTGTTCAGGGGAATTACTTCCCAGGTTTACCTTAACCAGGATGAATTTGTTGTATTACAAGAAAAGAAAGAAGAATGGTTAGACAAATTTTTATTTTCTATCCGGGAAAAAATTATCAGTATCATCCACAAATACATTCCGGGCGCAAAAGAACAGGGGCTTGCCGAAGCAATACTCATCGGGTATAAGGATGACCTGGATAAAAACCTCGAACAATCATATATTAATACAGGCGTGGTGCATATTATTGTTATCGCAGGGCTTCACCTTGGAATGGTTTACTGGGTGCTGATGCTATTCACCAGGGGGCTGAGAAAAAGAAAAAATCTCAAATGGCTCAGTCCTGTTATCATCATTCCGTGCTTATGGATCTTTAGCCTCGCCACCGGGGCACATCCTCCTGTGATGCGGGCAGCGCTCATGCTTACCTGCGTTGTACTTGGTGAAAGCCTCCACCGAAAAACTTCTGTATATAATACACTTGCATTGACCGCCTTCCTGTTACTTTGCTATGATCCTTTCTGGCTTTGGGATGCAGGCTTCCAGCTCTCTTATGCTGCAGTTGTGAGTATCGTTACTTTTATGCGGCCGATCTATAACCTGGCCTTCATAAAAAACAGGGCGATGGATTTTATCTGGAAGATAAATGCAGTGAGCATAGCAGCACAACTGCTTACCATACCTTTCAGCATTTATCATTTTCACCAGTTCCTGAATTTTTTTTTGCTACCTAATTTTGTTGCAGTGCCATTGGGTATGGCAATACTGTTGG
>JANYIM010000084.1 GCA_025362055.1 Bacteroidota bacterium | reverse complement strand
TGTAAGTCCCGCTACACCAACATTGAACCAATCGGGCACCATTTTCGACCCTGCCGCTTCCAACCCGGTGAGTTATTTTATTCCCAGTGTAATGCTATCGGGGCAGGGGCATGCAGCATTTGCCCTTACCTCGGCAGGAGCAGCAGCTTTCCCAAATACATCTACTGTTGGAAGACTGAGCTCTGATGGATTGGGAACAACAGAAACTATAGTGAACACAACATCAGCAACCACAACTTATAATCTTCAAGCGGGAAAACAAAGGTGGGGTGATTATTCATTTGTATCGCTCGATCCTCTTGATGACCAAACCCTGTGGATGATACATGAGTATTGTGATGCCGCAAATTCATGGGGAAGTAGGATCACTAAATTGATCGCTCCGCCACCGGCAACTCCTTCAAGCGCCAGCGCCAGTGCAATTTCATACGGCTTGTCGTCTGTAAGCGTAACCGTAACGGGAACCGTTTCCAGTGGCAGCGGATTTTATGACCCGGGTACAGACCTTGCTTCCCCTGCATTGGCATTTAATCATATTTCAGCAGCTGTAAGTGGTGGCGTAACCGTTAACAGTGTTACTTATACTGATGCCACGCATGTTACTTTAAGTTTGAACACAACGGCTGCTACACCGGGCAATCAAACCATAACGATCACCAATCCCGACGGTCAATCAACAGCATCGGCCTCTGCGATCCTTACCATTGCACCTGATGCAACATTCACGTATTCATCAAGTAGTTTTTGTAAGAGCGCATCAAACCCTTCTCCATCATTTGGATCAGGATCGATAGCCGGAACATTTTCGGCATCACCGGCGGGTTTGAATTTTATCAGTACGGCAACCGGGCAAATTAATCTTACTACAAGTACAGCAGGTACCTATATCGTAACGAATACCATTTCCACTACGCCTACATCTGTGAAAACATTCACAGTTACGATCAACGGTGCAGGCACCTGGTTAACAAGCGGTACAAGTTCCTGGGGAACGGGCACCAACTGGAGTTGTGGCAATGCCCCCACATCTGCAGATAATGTCACTATCCCCTCTGGCGGAACACAACCGGTATTAACGGGAAATGTTTCGGTAAATAATATTTCGCTTGCAGGCACCCTGTCGCTGAATGGCTTTACGTTGACTGTGAATGGTGCTATAACGGGAGCGGGTACACTAAAGGGATCAGCAGCTTCCAGCCTTACCATTGCCGGCACAGGAAACACATTGAATTTTGATCAAACGTCTTCGGTTACCCGCTCATTAAAAGACCTTTTATTAAGCGCCAATGCAACTGCCACATTAAGCAGCGCATTGGAGATCACGGCGGGAACAACCCCGGGCAGCGTTACGGTCAATAGCGGGGCTACACTTACAACAGGAGGAAACCTTACCATAAAATCTGATGCCAATGGTACGGCAAGGGTGGGGAATTCGGCAGGAACCATATCCGGTAACGTTACTGTTGAGCGTTATCTTTCTTCGGGCCTTCCCAACCGTGCCTGGAGATTATTATCGGTGCCTACGGCTACTTCACAAACCATCAATGCTGCCTGGCAAAATAACCAGGCCGCTGGCGTAGCAGGTGCGAGCGGACTTGGGACCTGGATCACCAGCAATAACGGCAATGTAAGTTTTGATGCACAAACGCCGGGTAACTCTATGTTGGCCTATAACGCTGCCGGTGATGCGTATGCGCCCGTTACCAGTACTACAACGGCCAATGGCCTTGCTACCGATAAGGGTTACCTGCTTTATTTAAGGGGCGACAGATCGGCTACCAACAGCAATTCCACCATAACATCCACCACCTTAAGCACAACCGGTTCATTAAAGCAGGGTACTTATCCAGCTACGGCCATTTCAATTGCAGCCGGCCAGTATGATATCGTGGGTGATCCTTATGCTTCTGAAATAGACCTTACACAGCTCACCCTTGGCGGGGGCATGCAGGATGTATTTATGGTATGGGACCCCAAACTAACTTCGGGCACCGGATCGCATAGTTATGGAGGCTTTCAAACCTTTACGCGTAGTGGCGCAACTTATACTGTAACACCCGGCGGTGGAAGCTATCCTGCCACTACTAAATTCATTCAATCGGGCCAGGCATTCTTTGTTCATGCAATGGGTTCAACAGGAACGATCCAGTTCAGTGAGGCAGCCAAAAGTACAGGAACAACCAATATAGGGCAGTTAGTGGATCCCGGTGAGCAGCTAAAGTCGAACCTGTATTCGATCGTATCGGGCCAGGCTTATTTAATAGACGGTACTTTATCACAATACGACAATAATTTTTCAAATGCCATCGACAGGGATGATGCCTTTAAACTTAAAAATTTTGGAGAGAACATGAGCATCACCAGCAATGGCAAAGCGCTGGTAGTGGAGAAGCGTAAACCAATAAGCAGTGAGGATACCCTCTTCTTCAATATGAGTGGATTGCTGCAGCAGCAATATCGTTTTGAGTTCATTGCCAATGACCTTGATCATAAGGGCCTTCAAGGCTTTTTGGAAGACAGCTATCGCCCGGGTGTTACCATGCCTGTGAACCTGCATGATACTGCGAAGGTTGACTTTGTGGTTACAGCCGATCCTGCTTCTGCAAAGGCCGACCGTTTTAGAATAGTGTTTAAAACAGCGGTTAATCCCATACCGGTGGGCATAACGGTATATCCAAACCCTACCACTAACCGCATCATAAATTTGAGGTTGACCGAAATGGATAAAGGCGTTTATTCCTTAAGGTTAGTGAATACAACTGGGCAGGTTATATTTATAAAACAGGTAGTACATGCAGGCGGCAGTGCAATAACAAGCATCGTGCTGGATAAAAATATTGTAAGTGGAAATTATATCATAGAGGTCATCAAGCCTGATAACAGCAGGGTGCAGACGGCATTGATGATTGCAGATTAGGCGCTTTGAAGTCTCAGCGGGGTTTTCACTATTGTGATTTTGTTTTTGGGAATGGAGTGTTTGTGTTAAACCCCGATCAGTTGCATGAAGTCTCAGCGGGGTTTTCACTATTGCAATTTTGTTTTTGGGAATGGAGTGTTTGTGTGAAACCCCGATCAGTTGCATGAAGTCTCAGCGGGGTTTTCACTATTGCGATTTTGTTTTTGG
>JANYIM010000074.1 GCA_025362055.1 Bacteroidota bacterium | reverse complement strand
GCCCCCCGTTGGCCAATGTGTATGCTGCAAGCGGTTTTGGTTGCAGTAATGGTTTCGACATGGATTCTGTGATACTCCATCTGGATGCTCCGCTGCCCCCCGGTAATTATATCATTACAATAAAAAACGGCAATGATTCCAATACCATTTCGGATAATTGTGACCGTTATATCCCTGTAGGAGAAAGTATTCCCATGATCGTTTATCCGGTTGTACCCACGCCAATGGACAGCATGTCGAAGCCGGGTTGTGCAACAGATGAACTTCAGCTGGTATTCAGGAAACGGATCAAATGCAATTCCATAGCGGCCGACGGTTCAGATTTTGTTATCACGGGAAGCACGCCTGTAACGATCACCGGTGCAACAGGGGTTTGTATTGATACCTTAAGTTCAGTGATCAAAATAAAATTGGCTGCACCGATACTTACAAAGGGTACTTACCAGATCAAACTGGTAACCGGTAGTGACGGCAATACCATTATTGATGAATGCGGGCAGGAATCACTTGCAAATTCCACCCTCACCTTTTTTACAAAAGATACCGTAAATGCTGATTTTACATATGCGATCCATTATGGCTGCCAGCGGGATACGATCAATTATTTTCACGACGGGCGTAATGAAGTGAATAGCTGGAAATGGAATTTTGATAACCTGCGAAAAAGCAATTTGCAAAATCCTGCAATCTTCTATGCCACATTCGGAAAAAAGCAAACTCAATTGATCGTGTCTAATGGTACCTGCAGTGATACCAGTGCATTTGTGCCTATCTTTCTCGATAACTACTTTAAAGCCGGCTTCGAAGCATCCAATTTTGCCTGCCCCGGCGACCTTGCCATGTTCAAAGACACCAGCATTGGCCATATCGTTTCCTGGAACTGGGATTTTGGCAATGGCAACAGCAGCATTTTACAATCACCTCCACCACAGTCGTACCTCCAGCCACCTGTGACCATCACGGTGACAGCAAAACTAACGGTAACGGATAATGTTGGTTGTACCTCTGTTGCCTCACAAAAGATAATAGTGCCCAATAATTGTTATATCGCCGTGCCCGGGGCATTTACACCCAATGGCGACGGATTGAACGATTACCTGTACCCGCTGAATGCTTATAAGGCACTCAACCTGTTATTCAGGGTTTACAACCGTTATGGGCAATTAATGTTTGAAACGAGTGACTGGACACATAAATGGGATGGCAAATTCAGGGGGCAGGGGGCAGATACGGGCACCTATGTATGGGTACTGCAATATAATAATAGTGATACCGGGAAAAGGGTGGAACAAAAAGGAACAACAATATTGATAAGATAGGACTTTTAAATTCATGCCTCCTTATCAAAGCTACCAGATATAAGCCGCAAGGGGGGCAAGTTGTAGCATATTAAACTTTTCGGTATTAAAACTATTTTTAGCTTGCATTCATCTCCGTTGTAGCTCAGCGCTTGCAACTTTTATTTAGGCTTATCGTCCCAACAACCTTTTCTCCTCCCGCTCGGCCCTCAACATCGCACCGAAATCCATTTTCTTCACCATTGTTTTTATGACCAATGCGATCCTTTTTGCTTTAGTGGCATCTGTTTTTGCAGATTGTATCCATTTGGTAAAATAGTTCCGATGACTTTGTGGAAGCGAAGTAAAATATTTTAATGCTTCGGGTTCATCTTCCATGCATTCCAGTAATTCGGCCGGGGGTATTATTGGTGCGTCATCCAGTTGCAGTTGTACCTTTAAACTTGCACCAAAGCGTTTACCCGTTGCCTTTCTGATCGCAGCATTGATCGCTAAAATAAAATCTCCTTCACCCATGGGTACCAGTGCTACTTTCTCAATTTCAAATTCATCTAATTTACCCTTTACCCGGTAAGATCTTTTTACACCGGTGTTTAGCTTTTTTGATGCGGCAGCCGGAACAACAATATAGGTCCAGCCGGTCTTTTCACCTTGCTTGCCAAATTTTAATATGGGGGCAGAAAATTTAACCATCTTATTGAAGATATCTATTTAGCAATGATGTATTTTCTCCATTTTTCGATCACGGCTTGCATGTCCCCGGGCAACTCACTTTCGAAGTGCACGGGCTTACGGGTTACAGGATGAACGAACCCCAACTCTTTTGCGTGTAGGGCTTGCCGTTGGCAAAGCTCAAAGCAATTTTCTACGAACTGTTTGTACCTGGTGAATACCGTACCTTTTACGATCTTATCGCCACCATAGGTATCGTCATTGAAAAGCGGGTGCCCTATCAGTTGCATGTGCACCCTGATCTGGTGTGTTCTTCCTGTTTCCAGCCTGCATTCTACAAGAGTTACATAATTGAAACGTTCCAATACTTTATAATGTGTGATGGCATCTTTTCCATGATCGCCATCCGGGTAAGCCGTGAATGTTTTTCGAAAACGCTGGTGCCTCCCTACATGTGCAACAATGGTTCCTTCATCTTTATCAAAATCTCCCCACACCAATGCCATGTAACGGCGGTGTACCGTATGATTAAAAAATTGTTTGGCCAGGTCGGTCATGGCTTTTTGATTCTTTGCCATCACCAGCAGCCCGCTGGTATTTTTATCGATACGATGCACCAATCCAAAACGGGAGAGTTCATTTTCATCTAATACCGGGTTTTGCTGCTTAAGATAATACGCCACACCATTCACCAAAGTGCCACCGGGATTGCCGCTGCCGGGGTGTACCACCATACCTGCAGGTTTATTGATGATGAGTATGGCATCATCTTCATAAGCAATGTTGAGGGGAATGTTCTCGGGAACAATATCGGAAGATTCGGGAGCATGACTGGTGAAGACAACTACTTTATCTGCAGGCTTTACTTTATAATTATTTTTTATGGTCTTGTCATTTACCAATACCATTTCATCATCAATTGCCTGCTGTATTTTATTACGGGTAGCACCTTCTATCCGGCTCATCAGGAATTTATCAATGCGCAACGGGTCCTGCCCCTTATCAATGATAATGACAAGTTTTTCGTACAGTTCTTCACTTTCCGTTTGTTCTTCTTCTAAATTCATTTCTTCGTTCTTCATAATTTTAAAATATTCGGGATCCGTTCTTTGCCCTATCTCCTAAAAGGGAGAAATGACTATTTCATTTATATACAATATCATCATTTACCTTTGCAAATTAAAACATTGCATTGGATAAGCAGACGGTGATATTTAAAGACCTTGGAATTATTGATTACAAAACTGCCTGGGATCAGCAGGAGGAGTTGTTGCAGGCGAATGTTAGCATAAAATCAGCATTGCGTAATTCCCAACTGGCAGTAAGCAATGGGCAACGGAACTTGCCACTCGCCACCTCCCATTACTTCCTCCTCTGCGAACATCCACCCGTATACACTTTGGGTAAAAGCGGGAAAAAGGAAAATGTACTCATGAGTGATGATGACCTGGTAAAAAATAATATCGAATTCTTTGATACCAACCGGGGAGGCGATATCACTTTTCATGGGTTACAGCAAATTGTTGGTTATCCTATTCTTGATCTTGAAAAATATTATACCGATATTGGAAAGTACCTGAGGGGGCTCGAAGAATTAGTGATCCTTACGATTGGGGAATATGGAATAAAAGGTGAAAGGAGTTCGGGCGAAACGGGCGTATGGATAGAACCGGGTATCAAAGGCAAAGAACGAAAGATATGTGCGATAGGTGTTCGCTGCAGCAGGTGGGTTACGATGCATGGTTTTGCGTTGAATGTAAATACCGACCTTGGCTATTTTAATAATATCGTGCCCTGCGGAATAGAGAACAAGCAGGTTACCTCAATCGAAAAGGAATTGGGGCATGACGTTGATTATGCCGAAGCGAAAGAAAAGATCAAACGGAATTTCGAAATTGTTTTTGATTCGGTATTGCAATAAATAACCGGAAGTCATCTATTCTTCTTACCCCGCTCACCGTTAGGTACAGGCCGGTTCTTTTCATCCTGAGGGATATAAAATTTATTCTTCTCAATGAATTTTCCGCTTTCATACACTTCAAAATAAAACCAACCGGCATGCATAAAGTTTACCTTGTCGAGGAGCAGGTCGGTTTCGTGTAATTTGTTCAATACAAAAACAAGCTTATTGTTATCATCATAAAACCTGACTGAATATTTTTTTGTTTCGGCATCCTGCAGGTGAACAATGATATTATTGTCCTTACCGGGATGAATGCGGCTACTATTGTACGTTACGGGCTTTATATGAAACAATGCGATGCTGTCGCTGGTACTGAGTTCATTGGAATAAAACACTGCTTTACCCGGCCTTGCCACTTTACTGAAAAGATAACTACCACCATCAAATGCAATAAAGATGCGGTAATACATATTGTTCCAGGGCGCCTTTTCATCCGCATATCCGTTCTCCCTGTTTTCGGGATTGAGTACGGAACCAATGGTAATATAATTTTTTAAGCTGTCGTAAGAACGCTGGATATAGATGGTTTTTGGTGGTTTGGTAAGATCATTCAACCAGCTTATAATGATCTTTCCCCTGGTATTTTTTACGGTGATCTGTGGAAGCACATCCTGTGCAAATGAAGCGAATGAAAAAAAAGCCGTACTGCAAAACAATAAAAATAAAATCTTACGCATGGGAAAAATGAAAATTACGATAGAATTCCGGGTTGCAAATATAACAGGATGTTAAAACAACTAATACAATAAAGTATCCACAGGTAAAGACCGGTTTCCCTGCAGGCCACCGGTATGCAGGCAAAGGATCCTACTGTTGCCCGGGAAGTGATCACTTTTTATCGCATCAAAAACAGCATATAGCATTTTGGAAGTGTATACAATATCCAGGGGCAGTTGAAACGCTTTCCAGCACTGGTTCATAAAGTCGATTAATGCAGCTGTTTGTTTTGCATAACCGCCAAAATGATGATCATGGAAGAGTTGCAACTGGTGCATGTTTGCAGTACCGCCGGTAAGCGATAATATCCTTTCCTCTATATCGGCCATGCCTTTTAAAACACTAACGCCAATCACTACCTGCGTTGTTTTTGCAGCCAGTAATAAACCGGCAAGGGTAGTGGCGGTACCAACAGCGGTACAAATATGTGTATAGCCTTTGTCTTTTACCAGGTCCATGATCAGGCCAGCGCCTTTTGCACCGGATGCATGATGTCCTCCTTCGGGTACAATAATGCAATCGCCATATTCGGTTTTAAGGGATTGGATAAATAGCAGATCATCTTTTATGGCATATATTTCTCTTGATACAAATTTTAACTGCATACCATACAAAATACATTGTTGTAAAGTAAGAGAAAGTGCCGCCGGTTCTTCACCCCTTACAATACCAACGCTTTTTAAACCGGCAGACTTACATGCAAAAGCCGTTGCCAGTAAATGATTTGACCAGGCGCCACCGAAGGTAAGTATGGTCTTATGGCCTGATGCGACCGCTTCTTCCAAAAAATAATGGAGCTTGAATAATTTATTGCCGGATACAACGGGGTGGATCTCATCCAGTCGCAATAACTCAAGTGTTACCTGTTTCCGGGTAAAAAGGTCATCACTTAAAAGGGTTGTGCGGATATTTGAAATATCAAAATGCATGGATGATAACTAAACGGTTTATAGTATTTTCGCCTTGCAAAAATGAATTATTAATTACTAATTCTTTATTATTAATTAAATAAGATGCAACCAACCTTACTCATATTGGCCGCCGGTATGGCCAGTCGCTACGGAAGCATGAAACAGATCCAGGGCTTTGGCCCCTCGGGCGAAACCATCATGGATTATTCTATATATGATGCCATCCGTGCAGGTTTTGGCAAAGTGGTGTTTATCATACGCAAGGATTTTTCCGATGATTTCAAGACCATCTTTGAACCTAAGTTAAAAGGGAAGATCAAAGTGGATTATGTGTTCCAGGAAATGCATGCTTACCTGGATGGGATGGAAGTGCCGGAAGGCAGGACCAAACCCTGGGGTACGGGGCATGCAGTGCTTTGTGCAATGGATACCGTAAAAGAACCTTTTGCCGTTATCAATGCAGATGATTTTTACGGTAGGGACGCTTTTGCAAAAGCTGCTGGTTTCTTAAATCATGATTGCAATGAAAAAAAATATGCCATCATCGGGTATGAGCTGGCAAAAACATTGAGTGAGCACGGAACAGTGAGCCGCGGTGTTTGCGAAGTGAATGCAAGCGAAGACCTTATCAGTATCAAAGAAAGAACGAAAATTTACCGAGAGCAGGATAAGATCATTTATGAAGAAAATGAAGTGAAGCATGAAGTG
>JANYIM010000058.1 GCA_025362055.1 Bacteroidota bacterium | reverse complement strand
GGTAATACAGGTGCCATGATGGTTGGGGCACTATTCAGCATTAAAACAATTGAAGGCGTTTTACGTCCTACCATTGGCGCCTACCTGCCAAGAGAAGACGGCACATTGGGTTTATTGGTAGATGTGGGCCTCAATGCCGATTGCAAACCCGAAAACTTAAACCAGTTCGCCGTATTGGGATCTTTATTCGCAAGGCATATCTTAAATTTTGAGAGCCCTAAAGTTGGCCTGGTAAATTTAGGCGAAGAAGAAGGCAAAGGAAATATTTTAGCACAGGCTGCTTATCCCCTGTTAAAAGAAAACAAACAAATTAATTTCACCGGCAATGTGGAAGGCCGTGATATCTTGCTCAACAAGGCCGACGTATTCGTTTGCGAGGGCTTTACCGGGAACGTGGTATTGAAATTAGCTGAAAGCATTTATGACATTGTACAGCGCCGCAATATCAATGATGAGCATTTCAACCGTTTTAATTTTGAACAATACGGCGGTGTTCCTGTTCTTGGTGTAGCCAAACCCGTTATCATCGGGCATGGCATTTCTCATGCCGCCGCTTTTAAAAATATGATCCGCATTGCACAACGTATGTTACAAACCGACCTTATGGGAAAGATAAAGGATAGTTTTGTTAAACAGGCTTAAGCTTGTTTCAGGCGAGGAAGGGCTGGCCCGGAGACCTGGTCTCAGTCTACTGATCGCTTTCATAAATCATTGTTACTCATCATTAATAAGCACGTTATTGAATTCTTTGCAGAAAAAATGTATATTTGAAACAGGGCAGCTTAATATTAAGTTGATCTAACTGGTATTTGGTTTTTAGGCACAACTTTAGCATGGGAAAAATAGAACAACAAACTTTTACGCTTGGAGATACAATATCTCAGGAGCAACTTGATTTTTTTGACAAGAATGGTTTTATTGTATTTAAAAATTTTCTGTCAAAAGATATAACCGATCATTTTAAGGATGAAATGAAACGGGTGCAGAAGGAACTGCTCGGGGGAGGAACTGAAAAAATCAATGGCGTACCGCTCAAATTTGGTGTTGATGAGAACGGCGATAAGATCGTACAGCGTTTTTGTTTTTTATCACAATACAGCAATTCCCTTCATGAATTAGTACAGTCACCACAGATACATTCGCTCCTCCGTTTCCTGCAACCATACGAAGGAAGGATCGCAGAAGATGAAAAAGACGGGTTGGTACTCAATAATTACCTGCGTGTTCCCGGTAGCAAATTCACCCATATGGGATGGCATACCGATAGTCCGCGTGACCTCTTCATGGGCCAGCGCATCATGCCCATGCTGAATGTTGGCATTCACCTCGACGATTGCCCTTTTGAAAATGGCGGTTTGCGTGTTTTGCCCGGCACACATAAACAGAGTTTTTTTAAATTGATGTTTGGCAAAAAATATTATGTAGATAAAGACGCTGATCCCCGCGAAGTTGGTTTTAATATTAATGCAGGTGACCTTACCGTTCACGACGGAAGGATCTGGCACCGGGTGGAACAATCTCCATTTACAGGGATAAAAAGTCAACGCAGGGTGATGTACCTGCCCATTGTTACAGGAAAATACAAACCAAAAACAAAGGAAAGCAAAACCCCTTTTTACCACCGGTTTACCACAAAGGCGCATCATTAAAAATTAACCACTTTATCTTTCTAAAAAAACAAAATGGCATATGCACTTGTAACTGGCGCCAGTAAAGGAATTGGTAGGGCCATTGCTGTTGAATTGGCAAAAAAGAAGTACGATGTGTTGTTAGTAGCGCGTTCAGAAGATCTGTTACAGGAAGTTGCTGCAGGCATCAGGGCACAATATGGTGTTCAGGCCGATCATTTTGCACTGGACCTCTCAGTGGTTGGTGCATCCGAACAATTGCTGCAGTGGTGCGATAAAAATAATTATACCGTTGAGGTTTTGGTAAATAATGCGGGATACGGGCTTAGCGGTAGATTTGAAAATTACACCCTGGAAGAATATACCGCAATGATGCAGGTAAATATGAATGCACTGACCAGCTTATGCTATGTATTCTTACCACGATTAAAGAAATTACCACAGGCATATATACTTAATATTGCAAGCAGCACAGCCTACCAGGCTGTCCCGGGCCTTGCTTTATATGCTGCATCGAAAGCATTCGTACTCAGTTTCAGCCGCTCTTTAACCTACGAACTGAGAAAGACAACGGTATCGGTTACCTGCAGTAGCCCCGGAGCAACAGACACCGATTTTGTGAATCGTGCAAACATGCAAAAAAAGACTTTGAAAGTAGCAGAGCGGTTTAATATGACCCCGGAAGCAGTTGCGAAGATCACCATTAAAGCATTGTTCAATAAAAGAACAGAAGTGATCACGGGGGGTATTAATAAATTCGGGGCCTTCTTATCCTGGCTGATGCCAAAAAAATTCACTGAGCACATGATCGCGGGGATATACCAGGTGAGATAACTTTCTGCCGTTGCTGGTGTCCTACCCTTCAATTCATATGATCTTCGCAACTTTAGCCGTCGTTGGTCGTCCCCGCCAACGGTCGAAGACTATATGGCTT
>JANYIM010000025.1 GCA_025362055.1 Bacteroidota bacterium | reverse complement strand
TAAAAGATGAGGAAGGAAATCTAATTGGCCGCATTGCGGCTTTTACCAATAAAAAATACCGCAATAAAGGTGACGATGTCCCGGTGGGTGGGATCGGCTTTTTTGATTGTATCAATCACCAGGACGCCGCCGATATGTTGTTTGATGTGGCCAAACACTGGCTGATACAACATGGCATGGAAGCCATGGATGGCCCCATTAATTTTGGTGAAAGAGACCGTTGGTGGGGCCTGGTAACAAGTGGTTATTACGAACCATTATATTGCATGAATTACAACCCACCGTATTATGTTACACTTTTTGAGAACTATGGTTTTAATATTTTTTTCAACCAGGTGTGTTTTGGAGTGCATCCCAAAGCGCCGTTGAAACAAAAAATGTTTGACAGGTATGCCGTTTTTGCAAAAGACCCGGATTTTACTTCGCAGCACATTCAATTAAACCAGCTCGAAAAATTTGCTGAAGATTTTGCCACTGTTTATAACAAGGCCTGGGCGGGGCATGGGGGTTTAAAGCAAATGTCTAAAGAACAGGTGGTCATTCTATTCAAAAAAATGAGGCCGGTAATGGATGAACGGATCGTTTTCTTTGCTTATCATAAAAATGAACCCATTGCTATGTTCGTGAACCTGCCCGACCTTAACCAATGGTTCAAATACCTGGATGGTAAATTTGGATTAGTGCAGAAACTGAAATTTTTGTGGATCAAAAAATTTAGGCCAAATAAAAAATTCAATGGCCTTGTTTTTGGAGTAGTACCCGAATGGCAAGGCAAGGGCATTGATGCTTTTATTGTTGTGGAAGCTGCCAAGTACATACAATCGCCCGCCGCACCTTATACAGAATATGAAATGCAGTGGATCGGGGATTTTAATCCCAAGATGATCAATATAGCGGAGAGCCTTGGAGAAACCTTTCGTAGCAGGAACCTGGCCACCTACCGGTATTTATTTGATAGGACGAAGGAGTTTAAGCGCCACCCGATATTGGAATAATGTGCAAATGTGCAAATGAAGGGCAGCGTGTTAAGGTTTCGGAAATCTTCTTCTGTAAAAAAGATCTTTGGCCAAAATCCTTCACCGCAGGCAGCGAAAAAAATCTTTAAATCCCGATTAGAAATCCGAAATTAGCAGCCCATGGATAAGTTTATTGTTTCAGCAAGAAAGTACAGGCCGCAGAATTTTTCTACCGTTGTAGGGCAGGCGCATATTACCACCACTTTAAAGAATGCGATCAAAAATAACCAGCTGGCACACGCCTTTTTATTTTGCGGTCCCAGGGGTGTGGGCAAGACCACCTGCGCAAGAATATTGGCAAAGACCATCAACTGCGAAAACCAGACAAAAGATGGGGAAGCCTGTAATACTTGCCCATCCTGCGTTTCATTTGATGCAGGCACATCTTTGAATATACACGAACTGGATGCCGCCAGCAATAATTCGGTGGATGATATACGAAGTCTTGTTGAACAGGTCCGATATGCACCACAAAGCGGGAAATACAAAGTATATATTGTAGATGAGGTACACATGCTGAGTTCATCTGCCTTCAATGCATTTTTAAAAACATTGGAAGAGCCGCCGCCCTATGCGATCTTTATTTTGGCCACCACAGAAAAGCATAAAATATTACCCACCATCTTAAGCCGTTGCCAGATATTTGATTTTAAGCGCATTACCAATAATGATACCATTGAACACCTGCAGGAGATATGCGTAAAAGAGAACATAAAAGCAGATAAGGCGGCCCTGCACGTGATCGCACAAAAAAGCGAAGGCTGTCTCCGTGATGCATTGAGCATTTTGGATAAGATCGTAAGCTTTACCAATGGTGAACTGAATTATTCCAATACATTAGAGCACCTGAATATCCTGGATGAGGATTATTATTTTAAATTGCTCGACTTCGTCTACGGGCAACAGTTAAGTGACGGCATGTTATTATATGATGAGATAAACCAGAAGGGGTTTGAAGGTGATACCTTACTGGAAGGAGCTGCCGAATTTATAAGAAACCTGCTGGTGAGCAAGGATACAAGGGCAGCGATGCTGCTGGAAGTAGCGGATGATTTTAAACAAAAATACCTGGAAGCTGCACAAAGGATATCAACAGGCTGGCTCATCGGGGCACTCAATTTATTAAGTGAGGCAGCCATCAATTATAAACAAGCAAGGAACAAACGCCTGCACGTGGAGTTGGCCATTATTAAATTAAGTTACCTGCAACAAGCCATTGAACTGGTGAACAATGACGGAGTTGTAAGTAAAAAAAAAGTAGTTGAGAATGCGAAGCCGGTTGCATTTAGAAGTATACCTGTTATACGAGTTCAGCGTGGGGAGTTAACCGGAGCGAACCCACCTGTGGAAGCAAAGCTTATGATAGAAGACGAAGCTACTGTTCGCGTACTACCGGCTACCGAACTGCTTACCGGACAGGCAGGCCACCGGTTACCAACTAGTACTAAACAGCCAACTTCTCTTGCCTCACTTGAGCGGATACGCCAAAAAGTAACCGATCAGAATAAGACTAATGGCAATAGCATAAAAGAATTAACGGAAGAGGAATTATATGTTTCCTGGGGTGGATTCATAGAAAAGCTAGTGGCCAAAAAAAATCATTCTGCCGTCACCAATTTTAAAATGGCGGTATTGAAGGTCATTGATAACAATTCCATTGAGATCACTACGGAGAGTAATATTCAGCAAAAATTCATTGAACAGGAACGGGCTGCATTGGTAGATCATTTACAAAATCATTTTTGTAATAAACAACTTGCCTATACGGTATTGATCGTTGAAAAGGAAAAACAGGAACTACCCGGCGAAAGGCCCCTGAATACCAAAGAGCAATACCTTAAAATAATAGAGGAATACCCCCTGGTAAAAGAACTAAAAGACCGGTTAAGGCTAGAACTGGATTATTAACTGAACTGGGGTTCTTTTCCTCATTTTGCCTTAATTTCGAACTTCAATTGATAATCAGAAATAATAATTTATGGCAGAAGTGATACGCATGCCCCTATTGAGCGATACGATGACGGAGGGGAAGATACTAGCCTGGAATAAAAAAGTGGGCGATAAGGTAAAAAGTGACGATGTACTCGCAGATGTGGAGACAGATAAAGCCACCATGGAAGTGAATGGCTATGTAGACGGCGTTTTATTATATATAGGCGTACCAGCAGGACAAGCTGCAAAAATTAACCAGGTCATTGCAATAGTGGGTAAGGAAGGAGAAGATTATAGATCTTTATTGGAGCCAGCAGTTGGCAGTCAGCAGTTGGCAGTTGGCAGTCAACAGCCTGCAAACATTGAGCAGCCATCGGCCAACCAACAACCAGTTTCTCTTCCGGTTGGCGCCAAAGAGATCCGCATGCCTTTATTGAGCGATACGATGACGGAAGGAAAAATAATTTCCTGGAGTAAAAAATTGGGAGATCATGTAAAAAGCGATGATGTATTGGCAGATGTGGAGACCGATAAAGCGACCATGGAAGTGGTGGGTTATGAAGAAGGTACTTTGTTATATATCGGCGTGGAAGCCGGGAGTGCAGCAAAAATAAATGAGATCATTGCGATCGTTGGTAAAGCGGGTACGGATGTTAGTGCGTATGTGGCTGCGGAGAAGGCTGGAACGAACGCAAAACAAATTGTGAGCACTGAGTTGGTAGTTGATAGTCAGCACCCCGCAGTTAGCAGTCAGCAGTCTGTAAGCAACGGCCAACACTCAATGACAAACGACCAACGCATCAAAGCATCTCCATTAGCAAAAAAATTAGCGGCCGATAAGGGAATTGACATCAGCATGGTAAGTGGTAGTGGTGATGGAGGAAGGGTTACTAAAAAAGATATTGATAGTTATGTTCCATCTACCCCGACAGCGGTTGCAAACCCTGTCGGCGGTTTGATACAACCATTTACCGGATCAACGGAGGAAGGCCATACTGATATTCCGTTAACACAAATGCGCAAGACCATCGCCCGTCGTTTGGTTGAAAGCAAATTCAGCGCACCGCATTTTTACCTGACCATGGAGATCAACATGGACCATGCGATGAGCATTCGTATACAATTGAATGAATTCAGCCCGGTTAAAATATCTTTCAACGATTTTATCATTAAAGCCGCAGCGTTATCACTTCGCCAGCATCCGAGTTTAAATAGCAGTTGGATGGGAGATTTCATCCGTCAAAATCATCATATACATATTGGTTCGGCTGTTGCAACACCTGAAGGATTGATCGTTCCGGTCATCCGTTTTGCGGACCAAAAATCGTTGGTACAAATTGCAACCGAAGCAAAGGAATTATATGGAAAGGCAAAAGATAAAAAACTGCAGCCAAAGGAATTCAGTGGCAATACTTTCACCATTTCCAATTTGGGGATGATGGATATTGAAGAATTTACTGCCATCATCAATCCGCCCGACAGCGCCATATTGGCTGTAGGCAGGATCAGGGAAACAGTAGTTAAAACAGCAACCGGCTTTGGCACTACCAACGTAATGAAACTTACTATGAGCTGCGATCACAGGACTGTGGACGGCGCTGTGGGAGCTGCTTTTCTGCAAACGCTAAAAAAATACCTCGAGAATCCTGTGGCCTTGTTATTGTAATAGTTCATTCATTAAATCATAGGCACCGGTTAAAATTACCGGTGTTTTTTTATGTTGTTAGAGGCCAGGAGCCCTCAATGCGATGCCGTAAAAATATATTTTCAATAAATTTTGAAAATTCAATAAATGAATTACCTTTGTGGTATAAACAGGTCATCATGAAACTTTCAGAAGCAAAAGCACAGTTCATTAGTAGTTGGGGCGCCTTTGGCACGCATTGGGGTATCAACCGCACTATGGCACAGATACATGCATTGCTGCTTATTAGTCCGGATCCCATTACGCAAGACGATATCATGGAGCAACTCAATATCAGCCGGGGGAATGTGAACATGAATACCCGCGACCTGGTGGATTGGGGTTTGGTAGATCGTGTGTTGATACCCGGCGAACGCAAGGAATTTTTCAGCGCTGAAAAAGATATCTGGAAAGTAGCTACGCAGATCATCAAGGAAAGAAAGAAAAGGGAACTGGACCCGATGCTGAAATTATTGGGACAGTTGGAAAAGATCGATGGTGATAAAAAGGAAAAAAATGTAAAACAGTTCGTGGATACGGTGAGTGGCATACGAAAATTTGGTAACCAGGCAGATAAGATGCTGGACGTAATGATCCGGGCAGATGAGAGCTGGTTTTTGGGAAGTTTATTGAAGTTCTTCAAATAATAAATTGCCCCGACTTTTAAGTCGGGGTTTATTGAAGTAAATATTTTCATATCTTTCTGAAATTATAAAATATACAGTTATGAAAAAATTTAAACTGTTCGATGTGTGGGGAAGCATCATTCTCATTGCAGGCTTTACTGTTGTAAGCCTGGTGCGCTTAGATGCTACATTCCTGACCGGTTATTTTATTGTAGGAGGATGGCAGGTGATCAGTATGCTGGTGCATGCCATCAATGGTTGGTTTTGTGAACGTGGCAGTAAGCGTTATAATTATCATTGTATCGTTGCGATCACCATCGTGGTCACACTATCAGGATTTGCGATCTATCCATTGTTATTCATTTTCGTTCCTTTATTATTTGTTGCACCTTTTATGGCTATCTGGTACTGCTGCTTATGTTATGAAGAAGTGTATGTAAAGATGCAAAGACCGCTTTCTTTGCTTAAATAAAAGCAACACCATTTGTTTTAACTTTGTAAACTAAATGAAAGAACAACCGGTCATATTATTCGATGGGGTTTGTAATTTTTGTAACAGCGCCGTGAACTTTGTCATTAAACGGGATAAAAAGAAGCAGATACTTTTTTCTCCGTTACAAACGAATACCGGTAAAAAATTACTGGAGCAATATGGGTTACCTGAAAATGAATTGCAATCCTTTGTATTCATTGAGAACGGAAAAGCTTATACCAGGTCAACTGCGGTACTAAAAGTTTGCAGGCATTTACGAGGCTTGTGGCCGCTGTGCTATGGGTTCATGATCGTTCCCAAATTGATACGCAACGGTATTTATAACTGGTTTGCCCGGCATCGCTACAAATGGTTTGGCATACAACAAGCCTGTATGATACCAACCCCGGAAGTAAAAGCAAGATTTTTAAACTGATATGTCAACAAAAAAAACATTGGTATTGGGTGCATCCGAAAACCCGGCAAGGTATAGTTACCTGGCAGTAAAAAAATTAAGAGGGTATGAACACCCCGTTATTGCAATTGGAAAGAAAAAAGGAAGGATAGGGGATACTGAGATCATCACTGAACAAAAACAGTTTAAGGATATTGATACCGTTACGCTTTACCTGAACCCTGCTAACCAGCAAGCTTATTATAATTATATACTTTCCCTTCATCCCAAACGGATCATTTTTAACCCCGGTGCCGAGAATGAGGAATTATATGGCCTGGCATTGCAAAACGGCATCCTTCCACAAGAGGCCTGCACATTGGTTTTGTTAGGCACCGGGCAGTATTAATTTCACCGGGCATCGTAGTTTTACTATAGTTAAAGTACTTTTTCCAAATTTTTTTGTTAAAAATATACTAGGGAATATCAATTTGCGTTTTGGTATATGTAGAATCGATTATCCAATACCTTAGAAACCAAATTCGTTACCTATGAATCGTCTTGCCCCCTATGCATGTATGTTCTTATGTACATTACTTGCGATCACCGGATTTTCACAAAATCCCGGTCTTACAAAACCAAAGCAATTCAATAATTATCCCAGTGTAATTAATTGTACAGAAGCCGAATTAAGCAGGGTGTTTTCGTCCCCGGCCGGCCAGCGTATCAGCCTTTCCTTTTCCGATAACTTTTTGTTTTCG
This sequence comes from Bacteroidota bacterium, assembly GCA_025362055.1. Lineage (GTDB taxonomy): Bacteria > Bacteroidota > Bacteroidia > Chitinophagales > Chitinophagaceae > Ferruginibacter. Next base: position 2,308 of record JANYIM010000025.1, on the reverse strand, counting down.
GGCGATATCACCAGTAATGTTGTTAAATACAGCAACCTGCAGACTGCGGTGGTGAAGTCGCCGGATTTCAATAATACCATCTTTGGCATTTCGAAGCGTATCAATGATGATAACACCATTACGTACGTAGGCCGCATCATCAATACAAATTACTTTGATGGTTATGAATTGAAAAAGAATACTGATGGAAATTATCAACTCATAAAAATACAAACTGATAAAGTTATCCAGGACTGCAGTCAACATTAAGCAACCTGGTAACGTTTACAATACCCTAACATATCCGACAATCCTCTTAAACCCATGAATTATGAAAAAGCCTTCTACATTATTAATGTTAGCAATGGCGGTACTGTTTTCTTTCAAGGCGTTTAGTATCCCTAAACTAAGCAGTCTGCCCGGCGCACCTTCAGTTATCTTTCTTGATTTTGACGGCCATTATGTAAATACATCTTTTTGGAATAGCGGGACGCCCATCAATTGTGCGCCTTCAGGAATGACAGATGCACAGATCACAGAAGCATTTTACCGCGTATCTGAAGATTACCGGCCCTTTGTAATAAATATCACAACAGATTCAACCGTGTTTTTAGCAGCCTCACTAACTAAAAGAATGAGGGTCATCATTACTCCTACCAGTAGCTGGTGCCCCGGTGTTGGTGGTGTGGCATATGTAGGTTCATTTACCTGGGGAGATGATACACCTGCTTTTGTTTTTTGTGATCAACTGGGGCCCAATAGTCCAAAGATGGTAGGAGAAGCCTGTTCGCATGAAAGCGGGCATACGGTAGGGTTATCTCATCAGTCGAGATATGGGGCAGATTGTACCACGCCTACAGAATATTATCATAGTGGTGGTGGCGGTGGAGAAGTTGGATGGTCACCCATCATGGGCAACAGTTATTACAGGAATATGACCAACTGGAATAATGGCCCTACTCCCGATATGTGTACCGCTACGCAGGATAACCTTTCCATTATCTCAACCCAAAATGGGTTTACTTACAGGACAGATGATTATGGAGCAACTATGGATGCAAGCACCTATACTTTGCCTTCGGCAAACTTTACAGTGAACGGGATCATTTCTACAAACAGTGATATGGATGCGTTCAAATTTGTATTGGCACAAAATTCAAATTTTCATTTAACAGCAATCCCCTTCAATGTAGGCGCTAATTATATTGGAGCGAACCTTGATATTAAACTGCAATTATTTAATGCTGCAGGTACTTTAATAACAACATTCGATCCGCCAGGTACCATGGACGTTACAGTAGATACGGTCTTATTCGCCGGTACCTACTATATTAAAATTGACGGCACAGGAAATGTCAATATCGGGGAGTATGGCAGCCTGGGTGCTTATACCATCAGCGGTACCAGTGGTGCATTGCCCATTCATGATGTGGCATTGGTTGGCACCGTAGACAAGAGTAAACACAATCTTAACTGGAATATCATCGCTGATGAACCAACTAAAACAATTGCATTGGAAACTTCCAGCGATGGAATATTTTTTAGCACATTGACAACAGTTGCGGCTAATGCGACTAAATATTCTTATTCACCCTTTCAAAGTAATACGGTCTATTATCGTTTGAAAGTTACTTCTATACTAAATCAAACGGTTTATTCCAATACCATTGCTTTAAAAAGTGCGGGTAGTACAGATCAGTCGTTCTTTGTTTCAACACTGGTACGAAATGATATCTCTGTAAATGCATCTGCAAAATATGATTACCGGTTATTAGACCTGAACGGGCGTGTCATCAAAACCGGTAGTGGCCTAACGGGGATCAATAAAGTGAATATTTCCAACCAGCCAGATGGTATGTATATCATGCAGCTGTATAGTAATAATCAACAACAAACAGAACGAATTATAAAACAGTAAGGTAGATTCATGTGAAAGTTAGGGGGTAGCGTTAGGGGCTATCCCCTTTTTTATTTACCCCTTTTCTCCACGAAGGGGGAGCCTGGAAGAGAATAATAATTTCAGGTACTTTTTATTTTTTAAGCAATTAGGTTTACAATATCTGGCTAAAGTATTTTTCTCCGAAAGTCCCGTTTAGGGGATTTAGGTATATTTTTTCCTTAACTTTAAGAAACCCTTTTTTATGTTATGGAGAAAATTTAATGGTGATCCCATACAATTGCCCATCAAAGAAGCTGTGGAACAGGCTATCAGAAGAGAGACAGAAGCCGGTTATCATCTCAAGGTATGCATCGGAACCGACAGCCAGGTTAAAGGAAAAGAAACCGAATTTGCCACCGTTATCGTTTTTTTGCGCGAAGGCCACGGAGG
>JANYIM010000217.1 GCA_025362055.1 Bacteroidota bacterium | reverse complement strand
AAAAGAACCGGCAGGTGTATAGATTCCACGATTTTGCCGGCGCCAATTATCCCGATATTGATCTTTTTATTCATCGCTCAAAGCAAGTATCCTGGTTGCATTTGTTGTATAACTTTGGCCAGTTGCAAAATCTCTTCGCTTTTGCATATTATCGCTTGTATTCCAAAAAGCGATATCACCTGCAACACTTTTAAATACTGCAGGCAGTTTATCATTTTCACCATCCCGGCTCATTTGTAAGAGTGAGTAAAATGTTGCAGCACTGTATTGATCGATATAAGTAGCTACTACTACTTTCCCGGTTGCCAGGTATTCCAATAGTTTGTGTGAATTGGATCCGTCATAAACACCTTCTATGTTTTTATATGCCAGCAAAAAAATATCCATATCCCGTATCGTATCGATAAGCTCTGCCGAGGGGATCGGGGGATGAAAAAAAACATTTTTTAAATGCTGCAGGCTTTCTATCAGTATCAGCGTTTCACCCCCAAGGTTACTTTCTGTTCCGGGCCCCCAAAAATGAAAATCGATCGCAGGGTTATCCAATACAATGGCTTGTATTACCCTGGTATCAATTATGGCCCGGCTTAAATTACCAATATACCCCACCCTCGGCCGGGCAGGGGGCCGGTAGTTAGTAAGATCGATCGCTTTTGATTGTTGTATAGCAATGGCGGATAATGCATGGTTGATAAATATTTTTTTTACCTGCATGCCATCAAATTGCTTCAGTATCCGGTTGGAGATGCACACGGTAAGGTCGGCTGTTTTTGCTACCCCTGTCAGTTTTTCATTTACCGGGTCCACCACATGAAATATTCTTTTGCTCTTTTTAAAAATGGAGAGGTCGCGGAATATATTCGTTTCAAAGCACCAGACAATATCTATGGCCGGTAGTTTTTTAAGTACTCTTTTTATCCATGCCTTTACTAAAACGGCATAAATGATGTTGGCATGGTATCGTAAAAAGAGATTATCTGAAAACGAAGCAGCAACAACAAAGAGGTTCTTGTTCTCATAAGGTTTAGTGATCTCAATTACAGGCTTGTCATTTTTGTTCGGTGGGTTAAGAAAATAAATATTGTATCCCAACTGTTCCAATGCAATTGCATAATGATGTTTGGAAACAAAAACTGGCCCCCAGGCCTGTGGTGAAATAAGTAATATTGTTTTCCCTGCCTTCATCTTTTTATGCTCCTTTTCCGGTAGCATAAAAGGCATTGATAGCCGATGCTACATATTGAATTTGCTCATTCGTTATTTCAGGATAAATGGGGATAGAAAGGCAGGCTTGCTGGTATTTGTATGCATTGGGGAAATTTGCCGCTGTATAACCAAGGTGGTTATACGCAGGTAGCAAAGGAAGTATGGTGGGATAATGCAATGCCGTCTCTATATTTTTTTCTGCCAGGTAATCCTTTAACTGGTCCCTCTTTTCACATTGGATGATATACAGGTGAAAAGTGTGGACAGTACCTGGGCGAACCTTTGGTATTGTAATGTGCAACTCACTACCAAGCAATGCATCATAGGTGCCTGCAACACGGATACGGTCTGCTGTCCATTGTAAAACATGCGGAAGCTTTGCACTAAGTATGGCGGCCTGCAAGCCATCCATCCTGCTGTTGATCCCTTCCATCCGGTGATCATGTTTTTTTAAGGACCCGTGATTGGCATACATCCTGCATTTTTCTGCCAGTGCATCATCATTGGTAATGATACAACCTGCATCGCCATAAGCGCCAAGGTTTTTTCCGGGGTAAAAACTAAAGGATCCTGCTATGCCAAAAGTGCCGGCGCGTTTTCCACCAAGACTTGCAAAATGTGATTGGGCGCAATCTTCGATCAATAGGATATTACGTTCATCACAGATAACTTTTATTTTATCGATCTGCAGCATCTGTCCGTGTAGATGCACTGCGATCACCGCTTTGGTTTTTGGCGTGATCGCCTTTTCAAAACTTACTTCATCCATGCTGCTGAAATAAACAGGGTCTACGTCTACAAATACCGGGCGGGCTCCTGTTTGCCCGATCGTTTCGGCACTCGATATCCAACTGTTAGCAACCGTGATCACTTCGTCGCCGGCACCAATACCCAGCATCCTCATTAAAATATATAAAGAATCTGTGCCGTTTGCAACAGGTATACAATGTTTAACACCGTATAATTCAGCAAAGGACCTTTCGAATTGGTTCACATATTTTCCACCAATAAAAGCCGTATCACTAATTACACTGCTGATCGAATGCTCGATCTCGTGTTGAATATTTTGATACTGTGCTTTCAGGTCAACGAGCGGTACATGCATTCAGGAAAAAGATAAGGATGAGGAAATAATTTTAGCGGTATTAAATGCCAAGGGCCTTTCTAAAAGGTTTTATCAATTTCAGGATAGGGTAATATTCCGAATATGGTTTACTTAATCCATAAAATTTATGCGACACAGGTGGTTCCGACAGGTATTTTTGAAACTGCTCATGCGTTAACCCCAGTTTCTTAAGTACAAAATCATAATCGGCCCGTTTTTGATCTTCTGCATACATAGGTTCTTTCAATTCCCTGAGCGCTTCTTCTTTAGTTATTTGGCCGGAAAATACCAGGTTTGACAAATGTGCTTTTCGTTTATCAATATTGAATTTTTCGGGAAGAATATATCCCTGGTAAAACCTTGTGAAGATACTTTCATAATGTTTGCCCCCATAATCACGCCATGCCAGTTCTTTAATGATGGTTTCCTTGGCTTCCGCTTTATTATAATATACCCAATTCAATAGCTTAATGTTCTTAAAGGGTCTTTTTAACTCTACATACAACCTTCGCTTCCTGTTCATCAATGGATATTTTTTCAACCGGATACTGCCGAATTTTTTATGGATATTAATAAGGTTCTCAGGGTCTTTACATATCCAGGAAGGTGGAAGCACTTCTTCGGTTACAACATTTCTTCCGTCTAAAAGATATTTTATCTTTTGTTCCATGCATATCTTGTCCAGGCAGGAAAAGATAGCGATATCAGTTACCGCTTCAATATCCACCACGTTCGCTTTAAAATAAGATAGCTGGATATCACGGAATTCCTCCCAGTCGATCACATAGGTATATAGATCGAACCCTAGTTTGGAAACGATGTTTTCAATATTCTTAACCGCCAGTTCCGAATTCCAGCCATTATCAAAATGAACACATAATACCCTCAACCCATACTGCTTTGAAAGATATGCCAGGTAGGTACTGTCCACTCCGCCACTCACCCCCAGGATGCAATCATAGCGCTGGCCTTTCTGAACCCGCTTCATCTCGGCAATGACCTCTTTTATCTTCGTTTCGGCAGGCTCTCCTTTCAATACAAATTTTTCTTCGGCTTTTTTATACTCACCATAATAATTGCAGACCCCCTTTTCATCAAAGCTGATATCAGGATCAGCAATGGTATCCATTACGCTGATGGCACATTGGCGGTAATTTGATGAATGAGATGCGTCCTTATCAGGCATGGTAGTATTAATTGCC
>JANYIM010000012.1 GCA_025362055.1 Bacteroidota bacterium | reverse complement strand
GGGCTATTCATCATCCAAACTTCCCTTGGTGTAACGTTTGATGATACCGCGACCACTTTCGCGGATAAAAGTTACGATCTCATCTCTTTCATCTGAAGCAGGGAACTCTTCTTCAATAAAATTAAGTGCCTGTGATGTATTTAAATTTTTATTGTAGATAACGCGATAAATATCCAGTATCTGGTTTATTTTGGCCAGTGAAAATCCCCTGCGTTTTAATCCTATGGAATTTACACCGGCATAGCTTAAAGGGGTACGCCCGGCCTTTATATAAGGCGGCACATCTTTTCCAAAAACAGAACCCCCACTGATAAAAGAATGCTGCCCGATCTGCACAAACTGGTGTACGGCACACATTCCGCCGAGTATAGCGTAATCACCAATGGTAACATGGCCTGCCACCTGTGTATTATTGCTTAAAATACAATTATTGCCAACCACACAATCGTGTGCGATATGGCTATAAGCCATAATGAGACAATTATTACCCACTTTCGTGGTCCACCTTTCTTTACTGCCCCGGTTAACTGTCACAAATTCACGAATGGTGGTATTATCACCTATCTCAACCGTAGTGCTCTCTCCTTCATATTTCAGGTCTTGTGGAATAGCTGCAATTACAGCACCCGGAAAAACGCGACAGTTCTTCCCGATCCTTGCCCCTTCCATTATTGTTACATTGCTGCCTATCCATGTACCATCACCGATCTCTACATTTTGGTGAATAACACTAAATGGGTCAATTTTTACATTTGTTGCCAGCCTGGCATTAGGATGTATGTATGTATGCGGATGGATCATAATTTAATGTGAAGATATGCCAATGTGCAAATATTAATTTGATGAAGAATTAAAAGGGTTAAAATTATTTTGTTTTAATATTTTAATGAAAACTAACACTTTGTATTTGCACATTATTTAATTTCTTTTTACAAGCTGCGCTGTAAGGTCCCCTTCGGCACAAAGTTTATTACCCACATAAACGCTTCCATGCATGATGCAGATACCCCGGCGGATGGGCTCTATGAGCTCCATTTTTAAAAGCATGGTATCACCGGGAACAACTTTTTGTTTGAATTTGCAATTCTCGATCTTTAAAAAATAAGTATCATATTGTCCTTCCGGCATTGCATTGATGCAAAGGATGCCGCCAGTTTGGGCAAGTGCTTCTATTTGCAATACGCCCGGCATGATAGGGTTGCCCGGGAAATGCCCCTGGAAAAAATATTCACTTCCGGTTACATTTTTAACCCCTACAATTTTTGTTTCTGACAGTTCAATTATTTTATCAACCAGTAAAAAAGGAAAACGGTGCGGTAATGTTTTTTCCATCTGCTGCTGGTTGTAAACAGGCGTAAGGTTAGGATCGTAAAAAGGAACGTCTTTATGCTGCTTGTTTTTTTTGATGTATTGTTTTATCTTTTTTGCAAACTCCACGTTTGAGCTATGACCCGGCCTGTTGGCAATGATGTGTGCTTTAACGGGATAGCCTACCAGCGCAAGGTCGCCAACAATATCCAGTAATTTATGACGCGCAGGTTCATTGGGAAAGCGCAGTTCCAGGTTATTTAAATAACCCTCACTTACTTCCATTTTCTCTCTACCAAAAACTTTGGCAAGCCTCGTCATTTCTTCGTCGGTAACAGCTTTGTCGATCACTACTATGGCATTATTGATATCGCCTCCTTTTATCAGGTTGTTATCTATCAGCATTTCCAGTTCATGTAAAAAACAAAAAGTACGGCAGGGTGCAATATCTGTTTTAAAATCTTTCATGGATTTAAGCCCAGCATGTTGCGGGCCCAATACCGGTGAATTAAAATCTATGAGTGCGGTGATCTTATAATCGGAAGATGGGATAGCGGTCATCTCCACCCTTTTCTTATCATCGTAAAAAGAAATATTGGTATCGATGGTATACCATATTTTAACTTCATCCTGTTCCAAAACTCCGGCTTCCTCAATTATTTTTATAAAAGGAGCGCTGCTTCCGTCAATGATAGGGATCTCGACCCCGTTTATTTCTATCAAACAGTATGCTCAGTACAGTCTTGCCTTATGTAACATTCAAGGTATTGGACTTAAGCAAAACAGAGAAGAAGCTGTAAGATTATTTAAGCTTTCAGCAGACCAGGGTAATATAGAAGCTAAGAGCAATCTTGGGATTTGCTACTATCAAGGCTTTGGTGTAGGACAAGATTTTGACTTGGCCGTAAAATATTTTAGGCAAGCAGCAATAGAGGGTGAGTCGGAGGCTCAATGCAATTTGGCTATTTGTTACTGTACAGGAAATGG
>JANYIM010000307.1 GCA_025362055.1 Bacteroidota bacterium | reverse complement strand
TAAGCATCCCGGAAGCGGGGTGCTTATGAATTCGATCTGGCCAGTTCTTAATTTCCTTTTGTCTTAGCCTTTGGTTCCGGCTTATGTTTTCCGGCTTCCGGGTTGTTGGCCTTATAACGCATATCAGGCGTACCATCTGCTTTTGTTGGGCCTTTTACAGGTGCATTTTTATTTGCTTTAAAACGCATATCAGGTGTACCATCAGCTTTTGTTGGGCTTTTTGCTGTTGTAGCTGTTGCAGGCTTCTCCATTTTTACTACTTTGGCAGGAGGAGTTGTAGTAGCTGGTTTTACCGCCGTCATTTTAGTAGTTGGCTTAGTTACGGGAGTTTTCGCTTTTTCCTGGGCTGAGGCAACAGCTGCAAAACCAAGCATCATGCATGTTGCAATTAATAGTTTTTTCATTGTTTGTTTTTTTAATTTATTGTTAGTAATTAGAATTAAAACTACTTATTGGTAAATGATCGTTTTGTTATTGAGTAGTTAACAGAATTTAAAGTTAGCATTTTACGTTTAAAGAAAATAGTGCAATGCAATATTTAACATTTATTAAACTGATATTACTATTTTAAACGGGCAAGGGCTGCCTTGATTTTTGCAAATCCTTTTTCTATATTTTCCATGCTGTTCGCAAAAGAAATACGAATGCAATTGGGTTCTCCAAAAGCCTTGCCTGTTACGGTTGATACATGGGCCTTATTCAAAAAATACATACAAAGGTCATCGGAATTTGCAATCGTATCTTCTCCATCCGTCATGCCAAAATAATGATTCACCATGGGAAACACATAAAATGCACCCTGGGGTTCACTGCATTCAATAAATGGCAGTTCCTTTAATAATTCCATCACCCTTTTTCTGCGATGCCCAAATTCTTCCAGCATCTTGTACGTGGGTTGCATATCTCCAGTGAGTGCAGAAAGGGCCGCACGCTGTGAAACTGCATTGGCGCCACTTGTAAATTGCCCCTGTATCTTTTCACAGGCCTTTGCTACAGCCAGTGGGGCAGCCAAATAACCCAAACGCCAACCCGTCATGGCAAAGCCTTTGCTTAACCCATTGATCACGATCACCCGGTCTTTTAAAAAATCAAATTGAGCAATGCTTTCATGACCACTACCGGGAAGCCCCGAAAAATTGATGTATTCATATATTTCATCGCTCATGATAAAAATGGCCGGGTATCTTTTAAATACTTCAGCCAAAGCTTCCAGTTCATCTTTTGAATAAACCGCACCGCTGGGATTACAGGGTGAGGAGAACATGAATAACCTGGTACGTTCTGTAATGGCAGCTTCCAATTCCTGCGGGGTTATTTTGTAGCCGTTCTCAATAGTAGTCTGAACAAACCTTACCACCCCCTGCCCCAGCCGCACGATCTCTGAATAAGTGACCCAATAAGGGGTTGGAATAATGACCTCATCGCCTGCATCAACAATGCTTAACACCGCATTGGCAATACTTTGTTTTGCACCGGTACTGACAACGATCTGTTCAGGCGAAAAATCAAGGCCGTTATCTCTTTTTAATTTAGCACAAATAGCTTCCCGCAAATCTAAGTAACCGGCAACTGGTGTATAATGACTGTAATTTTCATCGATCGCTTTTTTTGCTGCCGCTTTGATATGGTCCGGTGTATCAAAATCGGGCTCACCCAGGCTAAGGTCCGTGATGTCTGCCCCCTGCGCTTTTAAAGCCCTGCCAAGCTTGGCCATTTTCAATGTTTCAGGCTCATTAAAGCGTAACAATAGCGATGATAATTGCATTAAGTGGTTTTTTTATCTGTAAAAACAAAAATAACTATTTATCGTACTTAAAAATAAAAGGCGAGAGGTCTGGTGATTTTTTACGTTCCCTTTTTAATTCATAGTCATAAATTACCTGGCCCAGGTTTTTCATAAACGGAAGCCCGATGGTTTCATAATCATACTTATCATCATTTAAAATACCATCCGAATTACAATAGATCACGGCCGAAAGAAAGAATTCGATCTTGTTCTTAAAATCCACCACGTAAGCAATATCCACCAGGTGGCCCCATGCATCCCCTTCTTTATTGAATATGCGGATATTTTCCGGCAGTTTTCCTTTGGCTGATCCAAACAGTATTTTTTTACCATAAGCTGGCCAATAGTTAACGGTATCGGCAGCATAAGGTGGGGAAATACTTTCAGTTGGAAATTGGCTCATATACTTGAGAACAAATTGCTTATCCTCATCTGTTATATTAAAACATTGACTGGGTTCAACCTTATCAGGAAACACCAGGCTGATCAAGATATTATGCAGATCGGGCAGGCTGATGCGGTTTTTCTTTGAAAAATTCATTGGCTCTTTAATGAGCTGGTCTCCTTTGTAATAACCCTTTGCCAGCAGGTCATTCCGGTGCGCATATTGTACCATGTTATTCCTGGCGGGCTGCTCATAAAGTAATGCATTACTATTGTCCAGGAACCTTACCGGGTTGGTTTGCCTGTTCTGTGCTTCCGTTAAAACAACTTCCAGGTGGTGCAGTATCTGCGCATCCGCATAGCCCTTTTTATGCAATTGGTCATTGATGTATTCCTGCCCCAAAAATTCATATAACCGGTTGTAGGCATCATTATCACTCACCATCAATATCTTTTTAATATATTGTGCAATGGTGGGCCTCCCATCGGGCGCAGTAGGGTCATTGTAAACCGCAGTTTGCCAGTTTTGTGCAGTTTCGGTGAGCATGGTGGTATTCTTATCAATACCCTTTTGTTTCAATTCATTCAACCTTTGCAGCGCCAGCAGCACAACTGGCAGCTTTACTGTTGAAGCCGGGTAGAAATATTTAGCTGTATCAACATTAAACGCATGTTGTTCCAGTGAAGGTGTGCCGTCGGCAGCGCGATTAACCTGGGTATAAATGACCTGTACATTCCAGGGAGACCGGCTCTTTAAAATGCTATCAAAATACCGGGGGTACTGCTGTAGCAGGTTTTCAAGAAAAACGTCGGCTTGGGGGCTTTGTACCGGTACTTTTACCGGTGGCTGTGTTGTGGAAATAATCGCCTTATTTTCCATTTTTTGAGTCGGTTTGGTTGCTGTACAGGAAAACAAAAAAAGAAATCCGCCAATAATATTAATTACCGCAGGTTGTTTTGAAAACATGTGCTTGATTTACAATGCAAAATGACGAAAATTCTGAAATTACCCCCCTATAATTCTCAATCGCTTTTTCCCCTATCTTTGCAGACTTCTAAAATTAACAAAATAGCTATTAAAAGTTTATTATTATGAAACTGAAAGGTTTAGTCTGGTTTTTTGCGATTGCACTGACGATCATATCACTTTGGGAATTATCCTATACCTGGGTGGTACGTAATTATGAGAAAACGGTAACTGCAAAGGCAGAAAAAATTGTAAAGACGGCTTCTCCCGGCCTTAATAAAGAGAGCGAGGAATTTAAAGCGGCAGTTAAGCTCAGAACACAACGGATACTTGACAGCACAAAAGATCAAAGCATTTATCCGGTCTTTGGTACCACTTACCAGAAATGTAAGGAAAATGAATTGAACCTTGGTCTGGACCTGCAGGGCGGTATCAGTGTAACCATGGACGTTAGCCTGGAAGGCTTACTGAAATCGCTTAGCAATAATTCCAAGGACCATGCATTGGTGCTTGCATTACAAACTGCAACGGTACAAAAAACAACCAGCACTGTTGACTATATCACCCTTTTCAGGGATGCATTCATCAAGCAGAACGGGGCCGATAAATTATGGACTGTATTTGCCGGTGCTGGAAAAGATGTAAAGGTAAATGAGAACGATGATGCCGTAGTAAGTAAATTAAGAAGTACTGCAAGTGGCGCTATCAAAGAAACCTACCGCATATTGGTAAGGCGTATTGATAAATTTGGCGTTGCCCAGCCTAATATTAACCTGGATGAGAACAAAGGCATCATTAACGTTGAGCTGGCAGGTGTTACTGATATTGAAAGGGTGCGGAAACTATTACAGGCTTCTGCACATCTTCAGTTCTGGGAAGTATACCGCATCGATGAACTGGCCAACGCTTTAAAAGTTGCTGATGAAAATTTGCATAATTACCTCAATGGTGTTTCCGATACCGTGAAAGTAGTAGACAGCGTTAAAGCAAAACAAAATGTAAATCCATTCTTCCAACTCATCAACCCGATCAATCCACAACAGGATAAAAATGGCAAGCAATTCTACATGGCTGCCATTGGCAGGGTTGCAGTGAAAGATACGGCCGTGTTCTTTGAATACATGAACAACGACGTGGTAAAGAATGCGCTACCTGCAGATTGTAAATTATTATTTGGGGTGATCGAAAAGTCGGATAAAGGTAATGTAAGTTATTACCCTTTGTATGCGATAAAGACCCAGCCGGGTACAGATAAAGCTCCATTGGAAGGAGATGGTGTTGAAGAAGCACACCAGGATTATGATGAAGTGGGCCGTCCGGCAATTAAAATGACAATGACTGGCACTGGCACAAAAACATGGGCAAGACTAACTACGAAGAATACCAACCGGCCCATTGCCATCTCACTGGATGATATCGTTTACTCAGCTCCAAATGTTACTGGGCCTATCGAAGGCGGTAATTCCGAGATATCGGGAAGCTTCAGTGTGGAAGAAGCGCAGGATCTGTCCCTGATCTTAAAATCAGGTAAACTGGATGCACCTGCAAAAATTGTTGCACAACAGGTGGTTGGGCCAACATTGGGACAGGAAGCTGTAACCGGCGGTGCGAAAGCCTTTGCCATTGCCTTCCTGGTGATATTCATTTTGATGCTGGTTTATTATAATACCGGTGGCTGGGTAGCCAACTTTGCCCTGGTATTGAACTTATTATTTACCATTGGTGTGCTCACCGCCATGGGCTTTACATTGACTGCAGCAGGTATTGCAGGTTTGGTACTAACCATTGGTATGGCGGTAGATACCAACGTAATCATCTTTGAAAGAATAAAAGAAGAACTGACCAAGGGTAAATCCTACCAGTTGGCTGTTAACGACGGATATAAGCGTTCACTCGCTCCCGTTATTGATGCCCACGTAACTTCGTTGTTGACTGCCATCATATTGGCTTATTTCGGACTTGGCCCGGTATTGGGTTTCGCTACCACGCAGATCATCGGTATCCTGCTTTCTTTATTCTGCGGAATTTTAGTATCCAGGCTCATCACTGATTTCTGGACCAATAAAAAACGCCACTTCAATTATTTTACCGGTGTTTCAAGGAAGATATTTAAACATGCAAGCTTTAAATTCATTGAGTACAGGAAGGTCGCTTATGTGATCTCTGCATTTGTGTTATTAGCAGGCGTTGCATCGTATTTTAATGGCTTTCATGAGGGTGTGGAATTCAAAGGTGGCCGCAGTTATAACGTACAGTTCAACAAATCCGTAAAAAATTCTGATGTACAGGATGATTTAAAAACTGCATTCGAAGGCGATTTCCCGGTCATTAAAACCGTTGGGGATAGCAGGCATTTAAACATTACCACTTCTTATAAGAAAGGGGAAAGTGCAGATAGTGCAGTACAGTCACGGTTGTATGAAGGTTTAAAGAAAGTTTTACCAGCCGACCTTACCTACGCCCAGTTCGTTAAGAATAATATCCAGGGTTTTACAACAGTACAACCAAGTATATCTGAAGATCTTAAGAAAGGTGCCATCAAGGCAACCATCTTCGCCATGTTGATCATCTTCCTCTACATTTTCATTCGTTTCCGCGACTGGAGATACTCTGTAGGAACGATCCTCACCCTTTTGCATGACGTATTGGTTACGCTTGCTGTATTCTCCTTCTTTAAGAATATAGTACCCTTTCCGCTTGAAATTGATCAGCATTTCATTGCTGCAGTATTAACGGTGATTGGTTTCTCGATGAATGATACGGTAATTGTATTTGACAGGATACGTGAATACAGTAGGGATATGAAAGGTGCTACAAAAACCACCATCATCAACCGTGCCATCAATGATACGTTAAGCCGTACGATCATGACCTCCCTGACCGTATTCTTAACCTTGCTGATATTATTTATTTTCGGTGGTGAAGTAACAAGGGGCTTTGCATTCGCCATGTTGATCGGTGTTATCACCGGTACCTACTCTTCCATTTTTGTGGGTGCTCCGGTACTGATAGATTTTGCCAAAGACAAACCTTTGGGCGCTGCTGATACAAAAGAGAAAGAAATAAAAAGATCATAAACTTTAGTTGAACTAATATAAAAAATCCCCGTTTAAATAAACGGGGATTTTTTATGCAACCAAATACAAGAGAAATATAAAATGTGGCAAAAAAAATGTAAAAGTGAAACAGTTCTTAAATAGTAAAACCTCTTTCACTCATTGAACTGCCCAATTTTTACATTTTACATTTTTTTTAAACTGCAAAACTAGTCCCGCATCCACAGGTCTTGCTCGCATTGGGATTATTAAAAGTAAATCCCCTGGAATTCAAACCGCCCTGCCAATCCACTTCCATGCCCATGAGGTAAATGCCGTGTGATCTTTCCATGATGCAGGATATGCCATCTATTTCAAAATGATCGTCCTTGTCGGTCTTACCATCAAAACCCAAAACATAGGTCATGCCACTACATCCCCCACCCCTCACCCCAACCCTTAAATGTTGCGTTGCATCAAAGCCATCAGCTTGCATCAACCGCCTGATCTCTTCTTTGGCAGATTGCGTTAATGTAACCGGTATGGTGGTTGTTTCCATGATAAAACCTTTGTACAAAATTATCAAATAATGCGATTGGCTGTTTACGATTTCCGATCTTCGGGTTGCAAATTATAGATTTGTTTTTGGCTAAGAGGCCAAAGGAGGAAAGGACAAAAAAGTACAACTGCTTTCCCCTTATCTCTTTTTACGCTTGTCAAACCCGGCTTATACATCCCCGTAAACCCTTAATTTTGTTTTAAATTATCATGTATGAATTTATCTGAAGGGACGGTTCAGAACATTATTTTTGGTGCCATCTTCCTTTTTTTTATTTCCATCGCCTGGTTATTGGCAGAGTTCAAAGGAATGAAAGATGAAATAAAAGAACGCTTAGGCATTAACAATGAAACGCTGAAACTTAGGCTGCAGGCTTATGAGCGCCTTACCCTGTTTGCAGAAAGGGCTTCTTTGAAAAGCCTTGTTTCCCGTACTTCTTCCAATGGCATTACGGTGGTTGACCTGCAGATCGCTTTATTAGATACCCTCAGGTCGGAATATGAGTACAATATCAGCCAACAGATATATGTAAGCGCCCCCATGTGGAAAGCGATCGGGAACCTGAAGGAACAAAATATTTTTATCATTAATCAACTTGCTGCCACATTGCCTTCCGGGGCCAATGC
The DNA here is from genome assembly GCA_025362055.1 of Bacteroidota bacterium. GTDB lineage: Bacteria > Bacteroidota > Bacteroidia > Chitinophagales > Chitinophagaceae > Ferruginibacter. Next base: position 6,630 of record JANYIM010000307.1, on the reverse strand, counting down.
GCTTGAATTAAGCAAGCGGATACTGGAATATGTTTCTACCACCAATACGGAATTAAGTGCTACTGTTTTAAGCGCTTTACAATTTGAAGCAAAAAAGATCATGTAATTGTAAGCCTGCTTTTATGATCACCTGGTCTCAATAATTATTTATGCCAACTGATAAAAAGATATTTACGGATTCGGGAATCGAAATAAAGGCTGTCTACGATCAGCCCGTTCCGCCGAATGAATTACCGGGTGAATATCCCTTTACGCGTGGCGTACAGCCGGATATGTACAGGGGCAGGTTATGGACGATGCGGCAGTATGCCGGGTTTTCTACGGCCGAAGAAAGTAATCTTCGTTATCATTATTTGTTGAGCCAGGGGGTAAACGGGTTAAGTGTAGCCTTTGATCTGCCCACGCAGATCGGTTACGACAGTGATCATCCCCTTGCAGATGGTGAAGTAGGAAAAGTGGGTGTGGCAATTGACAGCCTGGAAGACATGGAATTATTATTTAAGGATATCCGGCTTGATACCATTTCCAGTTCAATGACCATTAATGCCAGCGGGTTTATTTTGCTGGCTTTTTATATCGCCCTTGCAAAAAAACAGGGTGCCAACCTGAAAGAGATCACCGGTACCATACAAAATGATATTTTAAAGGAATATGCGGCCAGGGGCACTTATATCTATCCCCCCAAGGCTTCCATGCGCATCATCACGGATATTTTTGAATGGTGTGCCAGGGAAGTACCGAAATGGAATACCATTTCCATTTCGGGTTATCATATACGGGAGGCCGGAAGTACCGCTGTGCAGGAAATCGCTTTTACCTTAAGCAACGGTAAGGCCTACGTAAAAGCAGCCTTGGAAAAGGGCCTCGATATCAATGTTTTTGGAAAGCGCCTGTCCTTCTTCTTCAATGCGCACAATAACCTGTTTGAAGAGGTGGCAAAATTTAGGGCGGCAAGGCGGATGTGGGCTAAGATGATGAAAGCATTGGGCGCCACAGATCCCAAGGCCATGATGTTGCGTTTTCATACACAAACAGGTGGTAGCACTTTAACAGCACAGCAACCCATTAATAATATCGCCAGGGTCACTATTCAGGCCTTATCAGCGGTTTTAGGAGGCACCCAGTCCCTTCATACCAATGGTTATGACGAGGCCCTGAGTTTGCCCACCGAAGAAGCCGCAGGAATTGCACTGCGTACGCAGCAGATCCTTGCTTTTGAGAGTGGCGCTCCTGACACAGCCGACCCGTTGGCCGGAAGTTATTTCATTGAAGCACTAACGGACGAAGTGGAAACTGCTGCATTAAAATTAGTAGAGAAAATAGATGCAATGGGCGGTAGTGTAGCTGCAATTGAACAGGGATTCATGCAGGAAGAAATTGCCAAAAGCGCTTACGAATACCAACGCCGGATAGAAAGCGGAGAAAAAATAATCGTAGGCGTCAATAAATTCCAGGCTGCTGATAATAACCCTGTCCCGGTATTCAGGATCGATGAAAGCATACAAAAGATACAGTCGGATAAACTGAAACAACTAAAAGAAAAAAGGGATACCGAAAAAGTGAATGCGGTTTTAAAAAGATTACATGCAAATGCTGTAAGTGGTGAAAACCTTATGCCTGCTGTTGTTGAGGCTGTTGAAAATTATTGTACCCTCGGCGAGATCGCTGATGAACTCAGGAAAGTTTTTGGAGAATATAAATAGATCACCTGCCCCCTTATATTTACAATATCAAATTAAAAATTGATCAGCCGCTATAGTTGAGCACTGAACTGGCATTTAATATTGCCCCATTCCCAAAATAAATGAATCACTACTCCCCTTTTTTGAGACCGGGGCAAAAAAAAGTCCTCCCGCTTAAGCGGGAGGACTTGAACATTATAAAAGGCTTGTTGTGATCTTAACGTACTATCTCCACTCTTCCCATTGCCAAACGATTACCGTCTACATCAACAACCTCTACCCAATAAACTCCGGAAGCCATATTGCTAAGGTCAACTTTCATTGCAGCAAATGGAACTCCAAGTGTATAGTTTTGAGTATATACTAATTGGCCCTGTGCATTGCGAATATTTATACCGCGAGGTAAAACATTGTTATGTGTAGGATTGTACCTAACCCCAAATTGTCCGTTTGTTGGATTTGGATAGATCCAAACTCTACCTGAAGTAGAATCAGCGATCGTTATTGAGTTAGATATATTGGTACAGCCATTAACATCAAGAACCTTTAAGTTGTAAACACCCAGTCCGTCAATATCAACTATCAACGTACTTGTAGTACCTCCGGATACCGGTGTACCATTCCTTAACCAGGTATAGGCGGCAGCTGCAGGAGATGATGTAGAACCTAATGTAGTTCTCAATCCTGGAAGCAGGTTCCTATAAGGTGAAGCAGTAATTACAATAGTTGGCAAAGGATTAACCGTTAACACCGCATTACCGCTAGGAACAGATGGGCAAGGTGCAACACCAGATACCATGCAACGATATACATAACCATTCATTGAAACCGGAGGGTTTGTAACGGTTAATGTACCCGTAGTAACTCCACTGTAAACACCACCATTAGCGATGTTGTTGAAGGTACCAGGACTACCGGCAAGTATACTTACCTGCCATTGGTAGGCTACGCCCGACCCTGCACCAGCAGCAGTAAATGTGGCTACATTATTGGTACCACTTGTACATGCACTCTTATTAACCGGCTGAGTGGTTATAGTGATCGGTGTATTAACCGTAACAGTAACAACTCTTACAGGTGAAGTACAAGGAGGAGTTGGATCATTGAAGGTAATACTGTAACCTCCGGTGATACTACCAAAATCACCACCTATCCTGTCTTCCACAAATAGTTTCCATGTACCGTTCATATTACCGGTAAAAGTAGCTAAGGTTGGACTTGCAGGGAATGTAGGCCCGGTAACAGTAGGACCCGGTGCAAGGAAAGTAAACGGAGAACCATTCCTGTTTGTAGGTTTATAGGTACCTGTTGCAAGCGTACCTGCATTAGGCAAGGATGCTGCAGCAGCATCACTGAATGTTAAAGTAGCACCAGTTGCAGGAACATTTGGATCAGCCTGCGAATCACCCTTTAATATCACATTGGTACCGGTAGGGCTTTGCAGTACAACATTCACGTCACCTGACCAGGTATGGTTAAATCCTGTAAGCGTTACAGATTTTACCGTAACACCTGATGTTGGTAAATTGGTAACTACCAGGTTAGCAGGTGAAGGACTTGCAGTTGCATTGTCATTAATTGTGATCAGGTTCGGGTTTGTAAATACCGGTGGTGGAATAACACCATTAACAGTTACATTATAATTGTACACTCCGGATGGTACCGGTTGTGTATATACGGTATCGTGTTGCGTACCCGCTACATATGGTGTAGTTTGAGCCTGATCGAGCCACAGGAATGTAGCCGGAGACCAGGTAGCCTGAGTAGATATAACACCCACAACATAATTGATCGTAATTGACCAGTTAGTGAGGGTTCCTACATCACCTGCGCCACCATCAGCCATTGCCAGTGTCCATACACCGTTAGGTACTGAATAGAGACTAGAGAAACCAGCGGCATTGGAAACATAGCCTGTAGGATCCATGATCGTATAACCCGTACTGGTTACTCCATTAAGTGCATCAGCAGCATAAGGGCCTACTGGAGCAGTTTGTCCATATCGATACGGGCTTGGTACAGCTTTAAATTGAACAAGAGATGAGGAACTTACCGCTGCATTAATAAATCCTGCAGTTGGTATTGAAACAGCGCCATTATCCGTATTTGTATTGTGTTTATAAAGATCCAGGATCAGGCCGTTAGGTGCTTTTAAGTTGAATATCATGTCGGCCGGATAAGTATGAAGCATACTAAGGTTAACAGACATACTTGTGATCGTAGCACCTGCAGGAACACAGTTAATGTTTAATGTTGATAAGGTAGGTGCTGCCACACCATCCGGAACAGCAAGGCTGATCGTTCCGGAAGACACAGTACAAGTACCAGGTATTGCTGAAGAACTGATCAAACGTACCGGAGGATCTCCCAAACACATTGATACAGGATTAGGTGTAACAACCGGTGGAGGCGGTGTAGCATTTACGATCACTGAAGCGGAATTAACACAACCGGTATTTCCGTCAGTTGCAGTTACAGTATAAACTGTATTTGCAGTAGGAGCAGCATAAACAGTTCCTATTGATGAACCCGGGGCATACACTACCACTGCCTGAGGATCAGTATACAATCCTGCAGCTGGAGTCCAGATATAAGAAACTGGCGAACCCGGAGCCGGTGTTGTATAATCGATCTTTATTGACCATGTAGATAAGGTTCCTACATCACCTGCACCACCATCACACATGGCTAGTGTCCATGCTCCATTTGTTGAAGCACCGGTGGTATACAAACTACTCATACCTGCTGCTGCGTTAGCAACAAAACCCGTTGGGTTTTGAACTGTAGGACCTGCAACAGGCGTATTGATATTATCAGCTTTCCATGCTGTACTGTTATTATAGATGAAAGGTGCAACAGCTACTGAACTGGATAAAACAGTACCTGTTTTACTTATCTGAGCGCCATACCATCCCCATGTTGAATTACCTGAAACAGCACCTGTAAATAAACCGTTTCCATATTTATACAAATTAGCAATAACACTATTGGGTGCCTGAAGGTTGAAGATCATATCACCCGGATAGGTATGCGACATGTTTAAAGTAACTGTCACGTTAGTAATCGTAGCATTAGCCGGTACACCAGCCACATTCAGTGCATTGTTAACACCATTTGCTGTATTATCAGGAACAGCAAGATTGATAGTACCTGAAGTTGCAGTTACTGAACCAGGAACCGGAGGCGCTACAACCGCACCTGTACTTAATGAAGTACCGAAGAGGCCTGCAACACCACCACAAACAGGGCCTGCAGGTGTAATAGAAACCGTTGGTAACGCATTAACTGATAATGTAGCACAGCTTGAAATATTTGGATTACCCGGGGCCGGAGTACATGTACCACCGAGTACACAACGATAAACATAATTATTCATCGCATTTGTTACAGGGTTGATGGTAAGCGTAGCTGTGGTTACACCGGCATAAGGTGCACCGTTCACTAAATTAGTCCATGGACCGGCGCAACCTGTTGTGCTTTGCTGCCATTGGTAAGTAAGACCTGCACCAACTCCCACAACAGTAAATGTTGCAGCAGTAGTTGCACAAGCGGTCGTATTAGAAGGATTTATTGTTACAGCAGGACGTGGAATAACTGTAAGCAATATGCTGGCTGTTCTTATACAACCTGCACCATTATTATGAACTACCGTGTAAGTTGTAGTTGCTGCAGGTGAAGCAGCTACCGGATTTGTTACGGTAGAACTTAAGCCCGCCGCAGGAGACCATAAGAAGGTTCCGCCTGCTACTTGTGCACCAGCACCGGGGATTGTACCTACTGCATTCAGGATAATGTGCATGTTAGGGAAGCCGATAGCAGCAAGATCTGTTGGAGTTGTAATTCCGCAAAGTGCTGCAGATATATAGCTTGGACAAGTCTGTGCTGCAGCATTACTTCCTATAAAGAAGCTATGTCCTGCAGCCTGGCCAGATGGGGTGAAAATTTCCAGTACCAACTGGGCATTGCCCGGTACAGTTACAGGTGTTGTAAGATTAGCATTAAATAAAGTAAGCGTTTGGTCAGGTATCTGGTAGGTTTGTGTACCTACTAATGTACGCGTACCAGCAGGGAATGTACCACCACTATTGGTATATATATTCACTACCACAGGTTGTGTTGTTCCCACACCGGCAGCATTTGCCAATTCGATACCGAATTGAACGGTATTGATCGTAAATGCTCCGCCAAGGGCAAGTTGGAATGAACGCCAGTAGCTATTATCAGTATGAAGACCACCTGCATTACAAGCAACTGAACCAGGTGTTGGAACATTTGAACTTGAACAGGTAGCTGTTGCAGGAATAGTAGCGGCACCTTCCATTACAGTTAGTTTGGCCGGGTCACCAGCACAAAGTGTAGTAGGAACGTCCGATACGATATACATTGGTAATGCACCCGGAAGTACTGTAACACTTGCAGAACTTGAGGTTGCAGATGCGCAGCCTACTGCAGATATAAACGCTCTGTAAAAGGTAGTCACAGTTACGTTAACAGCAGTATAGGTTTGTAAACCTGCAGTGCCGATGATTGGAAAATAAGGCCCACCCACACCTGTTGTTGAAGATTCCCAACGTGTAACGGGACCTACATTACCTGCTAATGTTAATAAAGTTGAATTTGGAGTTGCACACACATTTGTGTTTGCAGGAGTTACCGTTCCGCCCACAGCTGCAGCAACAACAGTTAATACTGCAGGAGTACTGTTTCCTGATCCGCAAGTAGTGGTAGCTACCAAACGATATGCATAACCATTCATTCCAACGGTAGCAGGATTGATAGTAAGTGTAGTTGTGGTTGTTCCTGTATAAGGAGCACCAACAGGAATATTTACATATGGACCACCAACACCTGCAGTGCTTACCTGCCATTGGTAAGTAGTAGCGCCGGTAGCAGTAGCAGTGAAACTAACCGAAGAACCGGCACATGTAGTTGCATTGCTTGGCTGTGC
>JANYIM010000289.1 GCA_025362055.1 Bacteroidota bacterium | reverse complement strand
TTCCCATCATCACGTTACAATCTGGTTTTTTAACAGGGACTTCTACCACTTTTCCTTTCGTTTGTGCACTAACGTTATTGGACTTGGAAAAGAACAGGAAGAACATAACAATATAATTCCAGTACCAGAACAATCTTTTCTTTGGTTGCCTGGGCATACTGATAGACCTGTTCAACTGACCGGGAAGTGCACGGCCACAAACCTTTTCATCTTTTAGAGCAGAAAAATAATTCAGTACTTCAGTATCTGTCATCATGCTAAAATCAACGACCGTTTTGGCACATGCATTGCAAAATCGGCCTTGTTCGCCGGGGATCATATTATCCCAGTTCTCGTGACAGGGTTCAGGGATGGCAATTTGTACGGATCTCATAATGATTGTTCTTTAAAGATTATTTTGCAGATACAGATTCATCATCATCATCTTCTGCATACAATTTTTTACGGTCTTCTTTTTTCACCAATGAAGTAGCTCTTTGTACCAACTGCACAAACTCTTTCCGATAACCCTCCGCATCGGTACCAAGGGCATTTCCTGCAAGGCTTACCACATTCTTAAAACTGGCTTGTTGTTTAAAAGATGAATTGCGCAATAACATTCCAAATTCAGCCACAGCAGCAGCAAAGCGATAATTGGAAGATGTATTTTGTATACTTTTTCTTTCATCTTGTACAGGCACTTCCATTAATTTACTGGTATTGCCATCTGGTTGTTTGTACCGCAGTTTCACCGTCATCAGTTCACTGCTGAATACAGATGCAGAGAATTTTTCTTCGTGTTTGTATTTGAGTGTATCTACTGTCTTTAAGAATTCAGATGCTACACCAACGGGTATGATCTCGTATAAGGCAGTTACGGTATGGCCACTGCCCAATTCACCGGCATCTTTTTTATTATCATTGAAATCTTCTTTATTCAACATCCTGTTCTCATAACCGATGAGGCGATAACCCTGTACCAATGCAGGATTGAATTCGATCTGTAGTTTTACATCTTTTGCAATAGTGAATAGCGTTCCACCAAACTCACTGACCAACACTTTTTTTGCTTCACTCAACTGGTCAATATAAGCATGGTTGCCATTACCCTTATCCGCTAGTTTCTGCATCTTGGCATCCTGGTAATTTCCGGTACCAAATCCAAGTACGGTTAAGAACACACCACTTTCCCTTTCTTTTTCGATCATGTGTTCCAGTTCATCATCACTGCTCAGTCCTACATTGAAATCGCCATCTGTACAAAGTATCACACGGTTATTACCGCCTTTGATAAAATTATTGGCTGCAGTTTTATATGCCAGTTGTATCCCTGCACCCCCGGCAGTTGAGCCGCCTGCTTCCAATGCATCAATGGCGTCTTTGATCTTTTGTTTTTGAAGCCCATTCGTTGGTGGCAATACCAAACCGGCATTACCCGCATAAACACATAAACTCACCTTATCATTTTCCCTTAACTGGTCGACCAATAATTTAAGCGATTGCTTTAAGAGAGGTAATTTATCGGCGCTATACATAGAACCGGAAACATCGATAAGGAAAACAATATTGGAAGAAGGAAGATCTTCTGTGGGTATGATCTTACCCTGCAAACCGATCAACGCAAGCCGATGATCTTTATTCCAGGGACAATCGCTGATCTCCGTATTCACAGAAAAAGGATCAGTTGCTTTCGGTTGCGGATATTCATACTTAAAATAATTCACCATCTCTTCAATGCGTATGGCACCCGCAGGTGGTAGTTGACCGGAATTCAGGAACCTGCGCATATTGCTATAAGACGCAGCATCCACATCTATAGAAAAAGTAGAAAGCGGGTTATCGTTTACTTTCAGAAAAGTATTTTCAGTGATATAATCATATCCCTCACGATCCAGGTCACCAATGGTTTTATTTTTATCAGTTCCTGTTCTGCCATTTGTCATGGTAACCTGTAATCCCGAAACTGCACCTGCCAAAGCCTTTCCGATATTAACCTGACTTGCAAAATATAAACCGTTTGAATGTATTGTTGATGTTGAATAACCTAATACTTTAGATTGTCTTTTAACTCCCAATGCTGTAACAACTACTTCCTGTAAACTTGTACTTGCTTTTAGTTGCACATCAATTACCGAACCATTATTTTTTACCTTAACACGTTGGGTTTCGTAGCCTGCACCGGAAAATTCCA
>JANYIM010000281.1 GCA_025362055.1 Bacteroidota bacterium | reverse complement strand
CCTTGCGTTGTTTACTGTAAGCCAATGATCGTTCATAAGCACCACCAGCAATCCCCAATGCCTGCGATGCAATACCAATACGCCCACCCGCCAGCGTTTTCATTGCAAACGTAAACCCAAATCCATTTTCTCCTATCCTGTTTTCTTTTGGCACTTTTACATCAGTGAACAAAATAGAATGTGTATCACTACCCCTGATACCGAGTTTATTTTCTTTCGCACCAACCACTACACCGGGCCAGTTTTTTTCTACAATAAATACAGTAATGCCGTGGCTTCCTTTGCTGGCGTCTGTCTGTGCAATTACCAGGTACACACTGGCACTGTTTCCATTGGTGATCCAGTTTTTGGTGCCGTTCAATAAATAATGATCACCCTTATCTTCAGCCGTTGTTTTTTGCGAAGTAGCGTCGCTCCCTGCTTCTGGCTCGCTTAATAAAAATGCACCAATGTATAATTGCCCGTCTTTTTTTCCCTGCGCTAATGGAACAAGGTATTTTTGTTTTTGTTCTTCGTTGCCAAATTCTTGTAGCCCGTAGCATACAAGGCTATTATTAACACTCATACATACGCTAACGCTTGCATCCACTTTACTGATCTCTTCCATCGCCAAAACATAACTGATCGTATCCATTCCACTGCCGCCATATTCAGGCTTTATCATTACTCCCATAAAACCCAGGTCAGCTAATTTTTCAATTTGTTCTTTTGGAAATTTCTGTAATTCATCCCTTTCAATCACCCCCGGCAGGCATTCATTTACTGCAAAATCCCTGGCAGCCTGCTTTATCATTAATTGTTCTTCTGTGAATTGGAATAGCATATGCGATCGGTTGTTTGAGGCACAAAAATAAGCTTTGGGGGCTAAGGAAATGAGGTTTGGGGGAGATATTTTGAAAAGGATCGGGGCTAAAAATTTTTACCACAGGGGGCACGGAGTTTTTTCACTAAGTACACAAAGGGTTTCGCTTTTCGATCTTGCCCCCATCCCCTAAAGGGGAGAAAAAAGCTCAGCGTTCTTTTGAGACAACTTTGTGATCTCTGTGTAAATTCTTCGTGCCCTCTGTGGTAAAAAAATATCTAACAACCGGTAGCCAGCAGTTTCATAAATTCTTTCCTGCTGATCATCTTTGCCCCCAACGATTCAAGATGAGCGGTATACACCTGGCAGTCGATGAGTTGTACATTTTCTTTTTGCAGTTGTTGTACATAATGTATGAAGGCAAACTTACTGGCATTTTGTACGCTGCTGAACATACTTTCACCAAAAAAAATATTGCCCATGCGAATGCCGTACAGTCCACCTACAAGCTTATCCTCCAACCAGGTTTCTGCACTATGCGCATGCCCCATTTTATGTAAACGGGTAAACGCTTTTTGTAGATCAGCCGATATCCAGGTTCCATCCTGTCCTTTGCGTGCGATGGTCTTGCAATTTTGTATCACTTTTTCAAATGCCTGGTTACAGGTGAAGCGAAATGTTTCATTTTTTAAAATGGCCTGCATGCTTTTACTCACTTTCAGTTCGGCAGGGAATAAAACAAAACGGGGATCGGGGCTCCACCAGCAAATGGGCTCAGTTTCTTCATTATACCAGGGGAAGATGCCGCTGCGGTAAGCAAGTAATAACCTTTCCGTGCTAAGGTCTCCGCCAATGGCCAGTAGGCCGTCTTCGTCGGCCATATCCAGTGGAGGGAAGAAAATCTTTTCATTTAGGAGGAACATGGGTAAAGGTAAAATTAAAATGCTGGTGGGTAGGGTGAAGTTGGTAGTTAGAAGTTGGTAGCAGAATTTTCAATTCGTTAGTTCCCACTCGCAACCCGCCACTCCTCATTTACCTGTATCTTAATTCGCCATAATCTCAATGGTAGCCCCAATGCCCCTTTCGGTAATGGCATCGCATTGCGGTTTCAATATTTCGTAACTACCTTCTTTAACGGCATATTTCCCTTTGGCATCAATGATCACGGCGCATTGTTCTGCCTGTTCTGCAGAGTGGCCACAAACATCCACGAGGGTTTCTATCACCCAGTCAAATGTATTCACTTCATCATTCCATACAATGAGGGTGCAATACGATTCTGTGGTAGTGCAGGTATCTGCTTCTTCTTTGTATTTAGTATGCGTTTGTGTGGCCATTGATATGTAAAAATAAGCCGGAAAATTTAATTGCTATGCTACTATTGTTGAAGAAAAGTGCAAGTGGGAAGCAACGAGCCGAAAATGCTACCTGCAACCAGCCTATTCACCACAATATTTTTTTTTCAGCTCAACGGCTTTCTCATACCCCATTTTCACCGCAGTATCCAGGTCCGAACAACCGTTATCTTTTTCCTTTGCTATGTTCTTCGCAACCCCCCTGTTACTATAGGTTTCAGCGAGTTTTGGATTTATCGATAATGCTTTAGTGTAGTCTGCAATGGCTCCGGGATAATCTTTCAGATTATATTTTACAATACCCCTGTTATTATATACTCCTGCATCTTTAGGATTGAGTGCTATCGATGTAGAATAGTCTGCAATTGCGCCGCGGGAATCATGGAGGTCATTTTTTGTATTTCCACGGTTGTAATATGCCTTTGCATGTTTTGGATTTAGTTTTATGGTCTTGCTAAAGTCTGCAATGGCTCCAGGGTAGTCTTCCGTAAGTTCTTTAACGGCTCCCCGGTTATTATAAGCTTCTGCATAATTTGGATTGATCTTAATTGCCTTATCGAAGTCTGTGATCGCTTCATCATATTCATCGAGTTCTTTTTTCGCAATTCCCCTGTTGTTATACGCTTCCGTATATTTTGGATTGATCACAATTGCAGTATCATTGTCTGCTACAGCTCCTGCATAGTCTTGTAAATTGATCCTGGCCATTCCCCTTGTATAATATGCCTGTGCATCTTTGGGATTGAGTTGAATGGCCCTGGTAAGAAATGCTATTGCACCGCGGTAGTCATGTAGTTTATATTTCGCCGTTCCCTGGTTAAAGTATTCATCACCTGTCTGGGCATAGCAATTGATGATTGAATTAAGAGCGAAGAATAAAAAAAACATTCTTTTCATATTCATTGATTTTTAAAACTTTTCCGGGATCGGCGAAGATGGCGATCACAACAAAAATACAAAACCTCACATTTCTGTGAGGTTTCTTTGGAAACTGATCCGGATAACTATGGGGATCAACGGTACTCTGGTCAATACCGGGGTTGTTCTATACTGATGAGCTTTTCTATCAGCCTCCTGCTTTTCCATTTTTTAATTTGTTTTTCCCTGTTCATGGCATCGGTTTTTGTTTTAAATATTTCGTAATGCATCAGCATCCACTCGCCAATATGCCCGGTAAACTCTTCATGATCTGTATTGTGTTTATGTATCCTTTCTTTCAGGTTATCTCCGGTATGCCCCACATAAAAAGCATCCCTGGAAATAGAAAACAAGATGTACATATAGAATTTCATTCCTACAAAGAAAAAAAGGGAATGGCATTTGAGAAAGAGAAAAACACCGGCTGAATATGTTTTTTACACGATCAAAATCAGCTAAAACTACGTTGTGTGCAAATGCAGAAAATAAGAAAGGGTTTCAATTTCTTGAAACCCTTGTCTGTACTAAGTGGGAGTTGACGGGGTCGAACCGCCGACCCTCTGCTTGTAAGGCAGATGCTCTAAACCAACTGAGCTAAACTCCCTCGTTTTTGGGACGGCAAAGATAAGGGTTAAATAATTTCTGCAAAATTTTTTACAAGATCAGTTCAACTGCAGGGCGGGCAGCCTGTACGACTGCCCGTCATAAACAAATAATTCATCGATCTCGGTGGTCCAGTATTTATAGAGTGGGGATTTGCTAAGGTGTTTTTCCACTTCTTTTTTATTGGTAGCGTTCACTATGATCCATGCCCGCTGGCTTTCCATGCTCACGGTATAATAATCGATGATGTTCTTTTCAATAAGGCTATTGATGTATAAGCGG
>JANYIM010000275.1 GCA_025362055.1 Bacteroidota bacterium | reverse complement strand
GGTCCCTATCGCAACAGGAGTATCACCGAGAACCTGGAACTGTTCACCAAGATGAAGAACGGCGAATTTGCAGATGGAAGCCGCACATTACGGGCAAAGATCAACATGGCACATACCAATATGCTGATGCGTGATCCTTTATTGTACCGTATCAAACACGCCCATCATCACCGCACCGGCGACAAATGGTGTATTTACCCGATGTACGATTTTGCACACGGTCAAAGTGATTCCATTGAAGAGATCACCCATTCCATCTGCACACTGGAGTTTGTGCCCCACCGTGAGTTATACGACTGGCTGATCGAAAAACTGGAGATCTACCCATCCCATCAATATGAATTTGCACGCCGTAATCTCTCTTATACGGTAATGAGTAAACGCAAATTATTGCAACTGGTCAATGATGGCCATGTTAGTGGCTGGGACGACCCCCGGATGCCTACCATCAGCGGTATGCGCCGCAGGGGATTCACCGCTGCAAGCATCCGCAGCTTTTGTGATAAGATCGGCATTGCGAAAAGGGAGAACCTCACAGATTTTAGTTTGCTGGAGTTTTGTTTAAGGGAAGACCTGAATAATTCCGCGGCAAGGGTAATGGCTGTATTGGATCCTGTAAAGCTCATCATCACCGACTATGAGGATGGCAAGACAGAAGAATTAGTGAGTGAGAATGGTCCGGAAGAAAGTATGGGAACAAGATTACTTCCGTTTAGTAAAGAATTATGGATAGAACGGGAAGATTTCATGGAAGAACCTGCAAAAAAATGGTTCAGGCTGGCACCCGGTGCCATGGTTCGTTTAAAGAGCGCATATATTGTAAAATGTGAAGGGTTCATAAAAGATACTGATGGCAAGGTCACTGAAATTCATTGCTCCTATATTCCCGGTAGTAAGAGTGGTGGTGATTCCAGCGGCATCAGCGTAAAAGGAACGATCCATTGGGTGAGTGCGGCACATGCGGCTACCGCTGAGATACGTTTATACGACCGTTTGTTCAAAGTAGAAGACCCTTCTTCTGAAGAAGGCGATTTTAAAGATCATATCAATCCCGGTTCCCTCACAGTTATCACCAATGCATTCATTGAACCTTCATTGAAAACCGCATCTATTGGTGACCGTTACCAGTTCATACGCAAAGGGTATTTTTGTCTTGATAAGGATTCCACACCTGAAAAACCAGTTTTCAACCGTACTGTTACGCTGAAAGATGCATGGGCAAAGGAAGTAAAGAAAGGTTAGTGGTGAATAAGGGAAGAAGGAATTTGGAATTAGGTATTGGGAATTGGGCCTTTAAATTGAAGTGATTTATGAAAATTGAAGAGTATAACTGGTTTAAATCTTAATTCCCCTCTTCAGATATTTACAGTAACTGGAAACCTGCTATTAAGAATTAGGTCTTCAAATTGAATAGACCAATGAAAACTAAAGAAAATAACTAGTTTAAACCCTAATTCCAAAATACCAATTACTAATTCCTATCCTGGCCCTAGCGTTTACTCCCGATCCTCAATTCAGGAAAAACACAAGCCACCAGCATCATAACAGACGCCATCAGCACCAGGTAAATGCCCGTTTCCTTTTCGGGGCAGTAAGCATTATAACAGGAAGTAAAAAGGATATAGGTCTTGATAGTATAACCAACCGTTAGCGCACAAAGAAAAAGATTCACCCGCTTGGCCCATAGTTTGGGTACCAACATCAAAGCAAAGGCAATGGCCCCTACTATCAGCAAAAATTTTCCCGGCTTACCGTAATTATTCTGGTAACTGTAAAAGCCGGTAAAGTGCTGGTGAATATCAGCATAATATGCCCAGGGCAAAAAACAGGAAACGATCAATACAATGCAGGCTGCAATACCCAGCCAGTAGATGGATTTTATGATCATGGTGATAAAAAAACGCCATTGCAAAAAAATGAAATTGCTCCACTTACTCGCAATGACGTTTCAATAGTTGGAGGTCCCGACCGGATTCGAACCGGTGTAGAAGCTTTTGCAGAGCTTTGCCTAGCCACTCGGCTACAGGACCATTTAATTCTCAATTCTTAAAATATCTTAGCGCTTTGCCTATCCGCTGCGGCGGATACAGGACTATTTAAAGGATGTAGAACTAAGAATGTAAAATACTAAATGTAAAAGCACTTACCGTTCAATTTTTTACATCCTGTAATTATCGGGAGCAAAAATAAGGTAATTTTAGGAATCTTAATATATACGAATTGGGGGACACAGATTATTCTTTTTATTCGTTAAAGACCATTCTAATAAATAAAAAACATGAGCCGTATAGCTGAGTCGGAACTGATCATTACTAACCGCGGAGCCATTTACCATCTTAATTGCCGCCCCGAAGAAATTGCAACAACCATTATTACAGTTGGCGACCCCGACAGGGTAAAGGAAGTTAGTAAACATTTTGACAAGATCGAATATAAGAACAACCACCGCGAATTCATTACCCATACCGGCTATATCGGAAAAAAGAGGATCAGCTGCGTAAGCACGGGCATTGGTCCCGATAATATTGATATTGTCATCAATGAACTGGATGCACTTGTAAATATTGATCTTGACACCCGGATGATAAAAGAAAAACTCACTTCGCTCAATATCATCCGCGTTGGTACATCGGGTTCATTGCAAAGAGAGATACCGGTGGATAGTTTTGTTGCCAGTACGCATGGGTTGGGCTTAGATAACCTGATGAATTTTTATTTGCAGAATAATAATGAAGAAGAAAAACGGATCATACAGGCGTTCAACACGCATACACAAATGCACCAGGGAATATCTGCGCCCTACATTAATACAGCAGGCATGTCATTATTAAAACATTTTGTAAATAATTTTCACCAGGGCATAACGGTTACCTGTCCGGGTTTTTACGGCCCGCAGGGAAGGGTGCTGCGCATGGGACTTACACAACCCAAACTAATTGACCATCTAACTTCATTTAGTTTTGGCCAGCACCGCATTAGTAATTTTGAAATGGAGACCTCCGCCATTTACGGAATGGGTAAGGTATTGGGCCATCATTGCTTATCTTTAAGCGCAATTGTTGCGAACAGGATAAGCAAAGAGTTTAGTAAGGACGGTAATGCAGTGGTGGAGAAATTAATTACAGCTACCTTACAAATCATATCAGACAATATATAATGACCACTACGTTTTTTAAATACCAGGGCACGGGCAATGATTTTATCATATTGGATAATCGTGATAACCAATTACCGCAATTAACTATTAAGCAAATAAAAAAATTGTGCGACCGGCGTTTCGGAATCGGGGCAGATGGCTTAATGCTGCTGGGCAAAAAAGAGGACTGCGATTTTGAAATGATCTATTTCAACGCCGATGGCAGGGAAAGCAGCATGTGTGGCAATGGCGGAAGATGCCTTACAAAATTTGCTGCCCGCCAGGGTATCCTCAAAAGTACCTATCATTTTAAAGCAATTGATGGCATGCATGAAGCAGAGATAGATATGAATGATATTGTGCGTTTGAAAATGCAGGATGTAAACAAGGTGGAAAAGCATTCATCCTACCTGATCCTTAATACCGGGTCGCCGCATTTCATAAAATTTACCACTGATATCATGAATGTGGATG
The DNA here is from genome assembly GCA_025362055.1 of Bacteroidota bacterium. Taxonomy (GTDB): domain Bacteria; phylum Bacteroidota; class Bacteroidia; order Chitinophagales; family Chitinophagaceae; genus Ferruginibacter. Next base: position 8,880 of record JANYIM010000275.1, on the reverse strand, counting down.
TGGTGGAAACCGGCAGGGAGATCCGCTATAGCCAGGCATTTGCAGCTGAGGGTATTAATGTGAACTTTGTAGAGACACTGGACCAGGACAGTATCTATGTGCGCACTTATGAAAGAGGTGTGGAAAATGAAACCCTCAGTTGTGGTACCGGCGTTACTGCCGCCGCCCTGCTTAGCGCCCATAACGACAATGGCTTTAATCGCGTGGAAATAAAAACACCGGGTGGCCGCCTGAGTGTTGAGTTCAACAAAATTGATGATGAACATTTTGAGAACATCTGGCTCTGCGGTCCGGCTGAATTGGTTTACCAGGGAGAAATTGAAATCTGATCATGACAAAAGAAGAAATCATAACAGCAGCGGCAGACAGTTTTATGCAGTTGGCAAAAACCTGCAGCGGTATTGAAGAAAAAGCCTTCTTTGAAAGGCCCGGCGGCAAATGGTCTGTTGCAGAAAATATGCAGCACCTCATTCTTTCCATCAATACTACCACCCTCGCCTACTCGCTTCCCAGGTTTCTTGTAAAATTGATCGGTGGTAAACCCAACCGTGCTTCCCGCACCTATGATGAGCTACTGGCCAAATACAATAAAAAAATTGAAGAAGGCGGTACTGCCAGCAGCCGATATGTGCCTAAACCCATTGAAATAAAATATGGAAAAGAAAAATTATTGGCCAATTGGGACAATACAACTTCAAAATTCCTGAAAGCGCTCACTAATAACAGGAATGAAAAAGACCTGGACAATTACCTGGTAAAACATCCGCTGCTTGGACGTATCACGCTAAGGGAACTTTGTTATTTTACCATTTTTCATACCAAACATCATTTAGAGAGCATCAATAAAAGGTTTGCGCCCGTACCATGATCCAGTACTTCAAGAACATAGAACAACAAACGGTTGCTGTTGATAAACCTGAAAGTGGCGTATGGGTAAATGTATTGCCACCATTGAAGCAGGAAGAATTCTCCGAACTAAGCGGATCGCTGAATATCCCCATTGATTTTTTGAAAGACTCGCTTGATATTGATGAACGGAGCCGTTACGAAATTGATAATAACGTAACGCTGATCGTTATCAAGACCCCAACTGAGAATAATTCCTTTAATGAAAGCGACGCTTTTTATATCACCATCCCCATTTGCATCATCTTAACCAATAGCCAGATCGTTACGGTGAATTCATTTGAGAATGAGGCCATCAAAAAATTCCTGAATAGTTTTCAAAAAAGGCATCCCGATAAAAAGAATATGATGGTGCTGAAGATATTTGAAAAGATAACCACCAATTTCCAGGATTACCTTAAAGAGATCAACCAGCGCAGGAACCTGCTGGAACAAAAACTATATGACACTAACAGGAACGTAGAGTTGCTGGAACTGGTTCGCATACAAAAAAGCCTCGTGTATTTTGTTACGGCCCTTCGCAGTAACGAATTATTGATGATGAAAATGGTACGTACCAATATATTAAAACTGGATGAGGAGGAGATCGAATTTTTAGATGACCTGATCGTGGAAACCAGCCAGGCGCTTGAAATGGCGAATACTTACACGAACATTCTCAGCAGTTCCCTGGATGCTTTTGCAAGCATCATATCAAATAACCTGAACAGCGTTATGAAACGCCTTACTTCGATCACTATCATTTTATCGCTGCCTGCTTTAGTAACCGGTATTTACGGAATGAATGTTCTTATTCCAGGGCAAAGTTGGCCACATTCCTTTTATGTTCCCCTCATCCTTTCCCTGATAATAGCGATCATCATAAGCGCCTATTTCATGAAAAAGAAATGGTTTTAATAATTTACTAACAGCATGGAGCGATTCAACATAAGGGTTTACGGCATATTGATCAATGAGCTAAAACAGGTATTGGTAAGCGACGAATTGGTGCGTGGAATGTATATCACCAAGTTCCCAGGTGGTGGTTTGGAATTAGGCGAAGGAACAAGGGATTGCCTGCAGCGCGAATTCATGGAAGAAATGAATTTGAAAGTGGCCGTAGGTGATCATGTTTACACCACAGATTTTTTTCAATTAAGCGCTTTTAATCCGCTGCACCAGATCATCTCCATTTATTATTTTGTAAAGGCGCTGGAACCCATCGCTGTTCCCCTGCGTACCACTGTCTTTGATTTTGATGAAGCGCAAATGAAAATGTATAACGACACCGGGGAAACAGAGACCTTTCGCTTTATTAATTGGGAAGATCTTTCCGCAGCCGTACTTTCCTTACCCATCGATAAAATTGTTGCAACACTTATAAAAAAATAAACAATGGCCCCTGAAACATTTTTTGAAACAGGTATCATCCTCGAGGATGATTTGGTAAGACTGGAACCATTGCAGGAAAAACATTTTGACCTGTTGCTTCCTACAGCCATGGAAAATTCACTTTGGCTCTTTACCGTTGCCAAAATAAATTCAGTTGAATCTTTCAGAAAATATTTTGATACGGCATTGGAAGAAAAGCGTACTAAAAGATCTTACCCGTTTGCCTATTACCATAAGCAGGAACAACGCTATGTTGGCTGCACCCGTTTTGCCAATATAGAATTCCCGCACAAAAAAATGGAGATCGGCTGGACCTGGATACATCCTTCCCTGCAGGGAACGGGTTTCAACAAGCACTGCAAATTCTTATTACTGCAGTTCGGCTTTGAAACACTGGGGTTGAACAGGATAGAATTAAAGACCAGTTCACTTAACCTGAAATCACAAAAAGCCATGCTCAAGATAGGTGCCGTGAAAGAAGGGGTATTTCGCAGAAATATTGTTAATGATGATGGAACAATCAGGGATACTGTTTATTTTAGTTTTATAAAAGAAGATTGGCCGGAAATAAAAGGAACCATTTTTAACCAATTCATAAATTCATCATCATGACCAACAAAGAATTTTTTCAGCAATGCTGGAAAGCCGAATTACCCTCCACTATCACCGCTTTAAAAGCGCTTCCTGCAGCAGATAAGCTCGGGTATAAACCTGCAGCCAAAAACAGATCGGCCAAAGAACTGGTTGATCATTTTGTATCGCATGTGGAAGACCTTATTGAAGGTGTGGAAACAGGTGTCATCAATCACCGGGTAATGGCCGATTACCCAAGTATTGAAAATGCCATTGAAGTTTTTGAAACAGGCACTGAAAGACTGATGACATTACTGGATACCGTTGATGAAACCACCTGGAATGAAAAAAATGTACCCATGCTTGTTATGGGAAACAAATTTGGAGAGAAGCCATTAAGCGGTATGTGCTGGATGTTCCTCTTTGATATCATACACCACCGTGGCCAGCTTTCTACTTATTACCGCGCAATGGGGGCTGCCCAACCTTCTATTTACGGCCCTACTGCTGAAATGATAGAAGCCATGATGGCGCAAATGCAGGCGGCTAATTAAAATTCCCGCTTCACAAACTTATAAATATGGCTGGCGAGTAATATCAAATGCGATCTGTAAAAAAGATAACGGGGCATTGCCCCGTTATCTTTTAAAATATCTATCAGCCTATAAGCCGGATTCTGTTTCCCAATAAATTGGGATGGTCATCATTTATCTGGCTATGTTATTGCTAACACAATCTTGCTGCCTACCCTTCAGCTCGGGCGAGCCGCCCTCGAACGCTGGTATACGTGGCATTACAGCACACAAGGTTTACCCAATCAATATATTGCTACAAAGACCCGTGAGCTCTTACCTCACGTTTTCACCCTTATCCCACCAAGGCGAGACGGTAATTTTCTGTGGCACTGTCTCTTCCTCACAAGTGAGGAGCCGGCTGTTAACCGGTGTGTTGCTCTGTGCTGTCCGGACTTTCCTTTTGGCCTAAGGCCAAACGATAACCCGGCTGATAGGCAACAAAGGTAAATTTTATTTTTTGCATGGTGTTTTAGGTGTTCCCTAACATTAATTTTGCATTTTAGGCCTTAACTTTATGATCCAAAGGCCATGCAGCAACTTACCCTGATCGATAGCCCGGTTTTTTGTAATAGTTGCCAATACGTTCAGCAATAATCTTTAATCAATCTTTGCATGAAAAGATATTTTTGTGTTTTAATGCTTTTACTTGCCGCAGCGTACACCCGTGCACAGGTGAATGTTGCACAGGATGATTCGCTGATACGGGCATCGAGGGATAAGACCAATGAATTGATCGCCAGCCATGATATCAGGGGATTATCCAGGTATTGGTTAAAGGATTATGTGCGCATTTCGGGAACCGGCAATATCATTGTTGGTAAGGATTCTGCCATAGCAATGTGGACGAAAACCTTTAAACAGCAACCTACTATTTATTATGTACGTACCCCTTCAGAAATTGTTATCAGTGAAGACGGCCTGCTGGCCTGGGAGAAAGGCACCTGGACAGGAATGAATACTAAAAGCAAGGGCGGTAATTATGCTGCCATGTGGAGTAAACAGGATGATATATGGAAATTGCAAAGTGAAATGTTTGTAACATTAAGCTATTATTAAACAGGATATACAATGATGAGATTTACAGGATTATTTATTTTTTTAATTACAGCGCAGTTCTCTTATGCACAAAGCAACAAGGAGAAAGCGATGAATGATGTGAAGCAGGGGTTGTACCTGCAGCAGCATGACAAGTTGGATGAAGCCATTAAAGTTCTGGAAGAAGCCCGTGTATTTGATCCCGAGACCTCCACCGTCTCTTATGAATTAGCCATCGCTTATTATTCAAAGGGTGAGTATGAAAAAGCAAAAAATATCCTGGATAGTTTAGTAACACATAAAGATGCTTTTGGAACGATCTACCAGTTACTGGGGAATTGCTATGATAAACTGGGAATGGCTGCTAAGGCCGTAGAAATATACAATGTAGGACTCACAAAATTTCCCAACACAGCCGAGCTTTACCTGGAACTGGGTACCCTGCTGCTTTCGAGAAAAGAGTATTCCAATGCGCTTGTCTATTATGAAAAGGGCATAGAAATAAATCCGGCGTTTGCCTCCAATTATTATTGGGCTGCAAAAATATATTGTATCTCTGATGAAGCAGTATGGGGAATGTTATACGGAGAAATATTCCTGATACTTGAACGCGACAGTAAGCGCACCGATGAGATCAGTAAATTATTGTATGATACGTACAAAAAGAAGATCAGGTTCCCGCGTGACAGTAGTTTTTCGGTCAGCTTCAGTAAACCCCTTCCCAGGAATATTACAGACACTGCACACCAGGGTAGGCTGCCTTTTGGAAAAAGCATTTATGAACCAACCCTGATGCTGGCCTTGCTCAGTGAAAAAAAGATCGATCTCAGTTCTCTTTGCAGGATAAGAAAATACTTTATTGAATCATGGTTTAAGAATGGTAATTACCAGAAGTTCCCCAATGTGGTATTCGATTTTCAATACCGTGTTTTAAAAGCGGGCCATATCGATGCTTATGATCACTGGGTATTGTATAAAGGAGAAGAGACAGCCTGTAATGACTGGATAACTGCCAACAAAAAGAAATGGGATGCTTTTATGAAATGGTTCGTTAAAAACCAGTTATTGCTTGATAGCAACTATAAGTTTTACAGGAGGCAGTACGAGGCTAGTTCATTTTAACGCAATGCGAATTCCACTGCAGCCATGGCATGCACAAGGGCTGTATCAAAAACGGGCACAGTACAATCCTGCTGTTTTATCAGTATCGGGATCTCAGTGCAGCCCAAAATAATTCCTTCGGCGCCTTGTTCAATTAAGGCATTTATGATACGGATATATTGCTGCTTTCTTTCCGGTAAAAAAATACCCTTGCCAAATTCATTATAAATAGTATCGTTGATAAATTCAATAGCTGCTTCGCCGGGAATAATTACGGTTATGCCCTGCTGTGAGAGTTTATCTTTATAAAAGTCGAGTTGCATGGTGTATTTTGTACCCAGTAGCGCAACTTTTTTTAATTGTTTGCTCTTTATCGCTGCAGCAACGGCATCAGCAATATGTATCACAGGGATGTTTACTGCAGCCTGTACCTCATCAGCGATCTTGTGCATGGTGTTTGCTCCTATCATTACGCAATCGGCCCCACCAGCTTCAATGCTTTTTGCAGCGGCACACATAATTTCAGCAAGGCCTTGCCAATCCTGTTGTTCCGTAAGTGGTTTTATTTCTGCAAAATCAACAGAATTTAAAATTACCCTGGCAGCATGTACCCCACCAAGGTGTTTATTTACCAGTTCATTCAATAACCTGTAATAATCCAAAGTGGAATACCAGGTGAGCCCGCCTATCAATCCAATTGTTTTCATCTGCCAAAAATAAACTATCTCCTCCTAATCGTTTGTGTAATAGTATAAGTGGTATCATCTCGTAATAATTAATTGTTTATTTTAGGTCTGGTAAAATTAAAACGTCATTTATGGCTGCTTTAGTCATCTCGTCAAGAAATACCATTATAAAAGCCTGGCTCATTGCAGGGACACTGGACATAGCCAGTGCTTTGATCTATTATTCGATCAAGGTGGGTAATAACCCTCTCAATGTATTGGTATATGTTGCAAAAGTGGCACTGGGAAAAGATATCAGCAGTAAAGATATATTCGCCAACGGAGCCATATTGGCTGCCATTGGATTACTGGTACATTATATTATCGCTTTTGCATGGACGGTTGTTTTCTTCCGGCTTTACCCGAAAATAAGCCTGCTTAATAAAAATAAGATCGTTGCAGGTATCGTGTACGGCATTTTTGTATGGGTAATGATGAATCTTTTAATAGTGCCCTTGCGTAACATGGCCATGCCGCATTTGGTTGTTCAGAACGCAGTGATCAATGCGGTGATATTGGTGCTGGCAGTTGGTATGCCGCTTTCCTTCATCATTGGTGATTATTATTTAAAACTATCATCACAAGAATAAAAGATGGTAACAACGGCTACTTTCCGGCAAATGGCCATTTCGCTTCCCAGCGCCATTGAATTACCGCACTTCGACCGGGCTTCCTTTCGTGTGAATAAAAGAATATTTGCAACGATGCAGGAGAAAACGAATATAGCCGTGCTACTATTCTCGCCTTTGCAGCAATCTGTTTTTTGTGCATTCGATAAGGCCATTATTTATCCGGTACCCGGTGGCTGGGGTAAAAAAGGTGCTACCATTTTTGAATTAAAGAAGATAAAAAAATCGATGCTGAAAGACGCATTGAACGTAGTGTATGAGGAGATCGTTTCTAAAACGAAAAAGAAAAATTCAAAATAATATTTCACATTTAGCGAACGCAATGCCAATCAAAAAATGTTCCTAAACAAGACAAGAAGTTTTTGGATTCATGAAGGTTAACTATTCGCTCTCCTTACCCATCGCCGCCTGTTTCATTTTATGAGCAGTTTCTTTACCAACATATTTTTCAATGCGATGTTCAACAAAATATATTACAGGGGTCAATATAATCGCCATTACGAACTTATAGATATAATTCATAAGCCCGATGGCCAGGATCAGCTGCCAGCTGAATATCCCTGCAAAGGCAATAAATAAAACAATATAACTGTCAACTATCTGCGATACCAATGTTGAACCTGTTGCCCGCAGCCATAAATGTTTATCACCTGTTATCTTCTTTATCTTATGGAAAATGGTCACGTCTACCAACTGGCTTACGAAGAATGCTACCAGGCTACCGATAATTATTCGCATATTTTGTCCAAAAACAGCATTGTAAGAATCCTGGATATTAGATACCCCCTGTTTAGCGCTGCTTTGCAACCAAACATCTGCAGGAGGAATACCAATTGATAAGAAGTACATCAGGAAGGCATAAGATATAAGGATGATAGCAGTGATGGATATCCGCCTTACTGCTTTGGGGCCATAGTATTCATTCACAATATCCGTGATCACAAATTCAAGTGGCCACAACAACACTCCACAGGTAAGCACAAATGACATTCCGCTTTGTCCAAAAAGGGTAAAGTTAACCGGGTGTAGCCCAAAAACCTTTTCCATTGAAAAGAGTTTTGTTCCAATACTTTCTGCGATCAATGCATTACAAACAAAGAATGCGGTAATACCGATAAAAAGTTTTGTGGGCCTGTCTTTTAGAATATTCAGTATCATAATATCATTTGAGAAAGAAATGAAAATATACCTGGCAGCAGAATACTATAACGCTAAAAATGATCATCCAGGCCGGCACTTTGAATTTCACTTTAAGTGATGCAAAGATGAGGCAGATCAACAAGAAAAGTACATTAATGATGATCGCTACCAGGCCAAGTGTCACCAGCGTGCTTTCCAGCCATGAAAGCGGGATAACCTGGCCTTCCTGGCCCTGGCTATTCTTATGCACTTCCATGTATCGCAATACTACCCAAACCAAAAAACAGCAATTGCATATCATGGTAAATTTTGAAAAGACTCGCATGAAGGTTTAAACGTTTACTGGTTTAATTGTTGCCTATTACCTTTACAAACCCTACATCAACTACAAACTACTACCCTTTCTTCCCACTCAACATTGGCACAAACGAAAAATTCTCAAAAGCTTCCTCCGTCACCGTTCCGTCGTCATTTTTTGTAAGCCGTAACATACGCTGGTGCTGCCCTTCATCCAATGGTATCACCATGATGCCCCCTATCTTTAATTGTTCAATTAGTTTAGGCGGAACAAGCGGCGCCGCCGCCGTGATGATCACTTTATCAAAGGGAGCATAAGTAGGCAGGCCTTCAAATCCATCACCATAAAAGAATTTAAGGTTGGGGTATTTTGATCTAAAGATAAATTGCTTTGTGCTTTCAAACAATTTCTTGTGCCTTTCTATGGTAAATACCTTGGCCTGCATTTCGGACAGTACGGTGGCCTGGTAGATACTTCCTGTGCCGATCTCCAGCACTTTATCATACGATTTCACTTGCAACAGCTGT
>JANYIM010000272.1 GCA_025362055.1 Bacteroidota bacterium | reverse complement strand
TAATGCTGCAAACATCTTTTCCTGTAATTCTCTTTGGTAGATACGAATGGAACCGCCACCGATCTCATTTCCATTCAATACCATATCATAAGCATTGGCTTTGATGCCGGCATAAGGATGTTCTAAATATTTAGCTGCATTTGCAATGACAGGGTCATTGCCGATCATTACTTCAATATGATCTGGTTTTGGAGAAGTGAAGGGGTGATGGCGGGCTACCCAACGATTTCCTTCTTCATCATATTCAAACAATGGGAAATCGAGTACCCATAAAAGCCTGAATTCATCTGCCTTGCGTAAACCTAACCTGTCGGCTATGTACATACGCAGGTCGCTGATGGCTTTTCTTGTACGTTCTTCGGCACCGGCCAATATTAAAATAAGATCGCCCGCTTTTGCATTGGCAGTTTCAGCGATTGCTTTTAATTTTTCTTCCCGATAAAATTTGTCCACGCTGCTTTTGAATGTACCATCGGTATTACATTTGATGAATACCAGGCCTTTCATACCTATCTGTGGGCGTTTAACCCATTCTGTTAGTTCATCTGTTTGTTTGCGGCTATATTCACTGCAACCGGGAACTGCAATGGCAACCACGGTTTCGGCCTCATCAAACACTTTAAAATCAACACCGCTTATTAATGCGGCATTGTCTTTTTTATTGTTAAAAACTGTTGCAGGCTTTTTTAAGTTGCATAACTGCATGCCAAAGCGAATATCGGGCTTGTCATTACCATATCGCCACATGGCTTCTTCCCAGGTCATGCGTTCCAGGGTATCAGTATAGTCAATGCCTTTAACATCCTTGAATATTCTTTTTACCATTCCTTCAAACATGTTCAGAATGTCTTCCTGTTCTACAAAACACATTTCACAATCGATCTGGGTAAACTCGGGCTGGCGGTCGGCACGCAGGTCCTCATCACGGAAACATTTCACGATTTGATAGTAACGGTCATAGCCACTTACCATTAATAATTGTTTGAATGTTTGTGGCGACTGCGGCAAGGCATAGAATTGCCCTGGATTCATTCTTGAAGGAACAACAAAATCCCTTGCGCCTTCCGGTGTGGACTTTATCAGGAAAGGCGTTTCAATATCCATAAAATTATTTTCGTGCAAATAATTCCTGGCGGAACGATTCACTGAATAGCGTAACTCCAAATTCTTCTTTACGGCATTTCTTCTAAGGTCAAGAAAACGGTATTTCATTCTTAATTCATCACCGCCATCCGTATCATCCTGTATAGTAAATGGCGGAACGGCAGATTTGTTCAATATCTTAAATTCTGAGATCACAACTTCAATATCACCGGTAGGCATATTCGCATTTTTGCTGCTGCGCTCATTTACAGTACCCTTTACCTGTAATACAAATTCCCTTCCCAATGGGTTTGCGTCAAGGCCGACATTCAATGATTCTGAAAATAATAATTGTGTGATCCCATACCGGTCACGCAGGTCAACAAAAGTGATACTGCCGAATTTACGAACGGTTTGCACCCAGCCCGCAAGGGTGACTGTTGCTTTGATGTGAGTTAGCCTTAATTCACCACAGGTATGTGAACGATACATTGTTTAGTTGTTTAATTGCTGAAATCGTTGATGTGGTACAAGTGAGCGACGCAACGATGATGCCATAAAAAGCAGGTGCCGGTAACAAAAAAATACCACTCAAAAATTTGAGTGGCAAAGATAATTTAAAAAGGGTTATATCGCCTCACCCCGGCGCGCTCCTTTCGGAGAGGGGTGTTATTCAACATTAACCCTGATTCCCTCGCTGTGTGAAGTAAACTCAGGTGCGTACATGCATTGTATGGTTGTGATGCCATTGCTGAAATTACCCTCGTGTGTTACAAACAGGTCGTATTCGAAAACATAGGTACCCCGACTTAACCAGCCAAAGAAAAAATTGGTGCTGGCATCCTTGGTGCTTTCATAATAACCCAATCCGCCCTGGTATTTGTACTCGCTGATCACGTTGGTGGGCTCCATGCAGGCGGCACGCATGTCTTTCATGTGCACGTATTCCATGTCACGGTCTGCACGTAACTCAATGCGCACTTTTACTTTATCACCTACTTTTAATGTTGCATCATCGCCGATGGCAACTAATGTTGGACCCTTGTCGGAATTTTTTTCGATGAAAAGTTTTTTATTTAGCTTCAATGGCGTTTCTGCAGGTGTTATTTTGTCGAGGTCTTCGAAATATTGCCAGTAAACCGAGCCCCAGCTGGCAGATGTGCCGATTTGTTGATTTGATGATTTGGTGATGCTAACAGCAATATTTCCCATGTCGGCTTTTACTTTATCACCTTCAATCCTTCTTTTGAAATAACCGGTGCCGGCCTCTGTTGCATCATCAGTGCTTTTGATAACAGTATTGCCCAAATTTATTGTCACTTCTTTTTCTTCTGCCAACCAGTTGCTACCACCCAATAATAATGCATAACAGGCTTCAGATGTGGCCCTGGTGGTCTTCCAGTTCTGTGTTTGTTTTTGTTTAAGTAACCAGGTCTTTAGGTCATCAATGGTGGCCATATTCTTATCAATGTCAGTGAATGCTTCCACCATCAGGGCCTGGCTTTCAATGGGCGACTGGTACCAATAGTAACCGCCGGTATTCCATTCTTTCCAATACATGCCCATTTCTTCCTTGCTGATGGAATTTTCCTTCAATGACCTGATAATGGCGGCAGGTGTCTTTGCATCATTTGTACGATATAAAGCCAATGCGATCATTGCCTGCATGTACTTGCCGTTGCTGAGCCAGTATTTTTGCGATTGACCACGGTAATAGTTATACGCAGTTTGGGAAGCATCGGCAATCTTATATTCGGGAAAGAAACTCCGCATATAGAGGTATTGAATTTCGGTATAACCCAGGTTATTGTCTTTTAAAATAGCTTTATACCTGAGAAGGTTATCGTAATCCTCTTTTATTTTTTTGTCGAGATAAGGAATGGCTTTATCGATCATGCCCTTTAATTTCTTATAACTGTCATCTGTAAATGCATTTAATTTTCTAAGATGTCCTATGCCGGTGATGATGTATTGTGTTATGTAACGGTCATCAGGGCCACCTTTAAACCACACAAAGCCACCATTGGAACCCTGCATTTCTTTTAATTTGTTCAATGCTTTGTCCTGCTCACTGCTCATGCGCACCATGTCGAACAGTAATGCGATGTTCTTTTTTTGCTGGCTTTCATTTTGCGCATCCAGTACCCAGGGTGTTTCCTGCAATAAGGCTGATTTCAGCTCTTCATTTTTTTGAAGATTACTCAGTAAGGCTGCAGTATCGGTGTTTTTCCATTTTTCAAACACGGTTTTTATGTTTGGGATTGCACGACTGATATAAGACGCCAGCGTATTGGCATAGTAGCGATTGAATGTCTGCTCGGCGCATTCATAAGGGTATTCCATGAGGTAGGGAAGGGCCTGCACGGCATACCAGGCGGGATTGCTGGTATACTCTACCGTTAGTGCGTGATTTGCAATAGTGCTACTGCTGTTGCTGTTCAGCAGTTTTTCAAACTTAAAACTCCGGGTGGCTTGATTCCTGAGATTGATGGGTAATGATTCTGTTACCAGCATCCGGTTGGTGAGTATGGGTAGTGCCATCTCTTCGCCATCCGAAAAAGTTTCTCCCTTGCTGTTGGCCTTTGTGATGGCCTTTATCCTGTAGGTGAGTGCCGAATTAAAATTGAAAGGGATCTCCATTGGGAATTTTACTGCAAAACTTTGTCCGGCGGCAATGGTAAAATATTGCATAGGGAAAATATTCTTGAACCAGCCATCAATAGGTTTATTGGTAGCAGCATCCAGTAATTCCAGTTGTGCATTACCGGTTACTTCACTGTCGCCGAGGTTTACAATTTTGGTAGTGAACTCCATGCGATCGCCTTCCCGCATAAAACGTGGCGCATTGGGCTGCACCATCAATGGTTTTTGTGTGATGGTTGTTTTCTCTAAATAACCGCTGGCCAGGTCTTTTGTATGCGCCAGTGTCATCAGTTTCCATTTTGTCAATGCTTCGGGCATGGTGAACGAGAATTCAACATTTCCTTCTGCGTCTGTTCTCAGGTCGGGAAAAAAGAAAGCCGTTTCATTGAAATTCTTGCGCGCCTTTACATTTTCAATGCCTGTTCCCCGGGGATTATTTGGAACTGTTGTTTCATTATCCACTGAATCCAATATACCATCGGCATCTCTATCTTGATTTGTATATCCTAATTCTTTACTTTTTCTTCTTACACCCAGGGCAGTAACCGTAACTTCTCTTAAAGCCAATTTTTCCTGCATGGGTGCAGGTGGGGGCGGCGGTGATTTTGAGATAT
>JANYIM010000228.1 GCA_025362055.1 Bacteroidota bacterium | reverse complement strand
AAAGCCAATAAACAGCATATCAATTCCCTTAATTGTCGTGATTTCCTTTTTTCCGTATGCTTGCCTGAACTTATTGACTCCTTTCAACTTAGGTAGGAAGTCTAAAGTAAATTTGTCTAGATCAAATTTAAAATATGACTTTAGAGGATTCGGCGATTTCTCTTCGAGAAACTCTTTTACATCTTGTCCAAGTTCAGCTAAGGCTTTTAAAAGTTTAAAGTAGTTGTCATAAGTAGGGTTATACCAAATATCAAGATCAAATTTTTCTGTAGGAGCGCCACTAGCAATTTGAGACCATCTAAAGTATCCATGAAAAGCTACAGCTGTACCGCCAACAATTAAATACTGAACATCGTTTTTATTAAGAATTTGACAAATTCGGAGTATTTCGTTGGTTAAGTTCTTCTCCATTTACTTTCAAGCTTTTGTTGCTTTCGCCTTTGCCTTACTTAGCAACTGGACAAATGTTGCCATCTCTGCTATCATCATTTTTTTATCATTAGCAGTTTTCTTAGCATTAGCTGGAGAATCCTGCTTCATGCTTTTAAAGGTATTATATTTTGTCAATGTTGCCATATAGGTAAAGCTAAGATTTTTTCATTAGCCTTCAAAATCTTACGCTCGTTGAGTCATAGCCGGTAATTCCCAAATATACACAACTTCCATTACCTGATTTTCCCTTATAAACGCTTGTGAGTGAAAACAAAAAGACCCAAAAATAATTTGAGTCTTTTATTGTCTATAAAGCCGATATGGATAAACTTATTATTTAAGGATACGGATAATGTGTTGTTGTGTTATGATCAGTAATAGCCGGCTGTTTAAAAATCGCTACCTCTTTTTATTTTTTGAATTAGTTGAGCCACCGAATTTCCATCCGGCAAACACCTGGAAAATATTATTCTTTACATCCACTTTAGGAACAAAGGAAGGTGTTGGGTTAAGTGTAGTATTGCCCATGTCTTTATATAAGCTCCCAAGGCTGATATTTACTCTTGCACCGATCAATGATCCCTGGTAAGGGTGTATTTCGATGCCCCCTCCAAAACCATAATCGAACTTATTGAAAAAATCAAGGGCCTTATTACCGCTGCTGCTGGTGCTGCCATTACTGCTATCTACTTTTGCATTCAGCAGGAAAGCCATTTGTCCGCCTACCTGGATCTGAAAATATTTGGTGATATTGATCGCCATATATTGAGGCAGCATAATATAGTCAAGATTTACATTGCCGGTATTGGTACCATTTTTATAATTATAACCCTGGCGGGAAAATAGTAACTCCGTTCGGGAGCTCAATATTTTTTTTGAAGACGGCTCAAAGAGTATGCCTGCCTGGAAACCAGAGCGGCTGCTGTTGTTAATGGAGGAAGCTTTGGATACATTGGCAAAATTAAGGCCTGCTTTTACGCCAATCTGTGCAAACAGGTAGCCGGGGAATATCATTAGCAGGAATATCATTAGTTTTTTCATGACCTGGTTTTTAGTTTTGTTATCTTCTTTTTTTTGTACCGGTATTTATTGTTTTCTTAGTACATCCTCATTATAACTTAATGTAAGTGTAGCCGGACTTTGATCATTTTTGTCATGATCTGTTCCCATAAATGCGATCTTTATTTTCCTTCCGTCGGCATAATTGAATATCACTGAATAATCTTTTACTTCATAGGTGCCCGAACCGGGTTCTTTGGCAAGGTTCAAACATTCATTGTATTCATGATACAAAAGTTTCAAGGCGCCATTGTCAGTAAATTTTCCGTCGGCAGTAAAACTAATGAGCGGCGTAATCCCGGTTTCATTTCCAAGGGCAGTCTTACTGCTCATCACATAGGTGCCGCTGAACCTTGCACCATCCACGTCATTTGACTTTATAAAACCATGATCTGTACCATTGGAGGTAATAACGAGTTTATTATTTTCCATTCGCAGTGGAATATCACCAGAGGGTAACTTCAACACCCCTTTGCCATTTGCAAAACCATAGGTTCCCCAATCCCGGCGATTTTTCTCTGCCTTTGCCCATGTATTTAATTCATTCAAACCTTCTGAAGGAAAGTTTGACCCAAAAAAAGCCTGTCCATTCGAAAAGAAAATAAGTTGCTTCACTTTTAATGTTGCGCCCAATTGGGCACCCGCACTTGGCGTACCTACCGACATGGAAATACCCTGCCACACACCGGTAATGCCGGTCCCTTTTGAAGATCCTGCTTTTACAACTGGTTCTTTCAGGTCTGCAAATTGCAGGGAGAATAAAAAATTCTCAATATCATTAAAATAATTTTTGCGGTCACCCGGATAATACCTCGAGTAGCTACAGTTATTCCTTGAATTGACGATCGATATCTTTTCATAGCGCCCATTTACTTTTACTACAAATAGGTCCAGGCTATATTCGGGTGGGTAATCGCCTGCGCCCATTTTTATACCTCCGGTGCAACGGATATATTCCCAGCCCCGGAAAGACATTTTAACGGGTTGCGCGCTATAACTTCCTCCATTTACATCATTCATCTTTGTTGCCGGCATTTTTGCAGCGGTCTCATCATAAACTTTTTGCAGCGCCTCTTCTATCGTTCCTGAAAAATTCATGGATGGCTGTACAAATATCTCCAGGAATTCACCGGCAACCAGGTTGGTAGGAGATAAGATATCACCATCCGTATATTTTGTTACTTTCCAGTTTTTGGGTATGGTGTATATCACCGAACCAAATTGTCCATTCATTTCATTCGAATTGGTTTGCGCTACATTGGCCGCTGACACTACGGCAATGTTTGCTGTCTTATCTAATTTCATGTCTTTTAAAATGGCATCAATCTCGTTTACATAAGATTGGTCATTCAACAGGGTAAGCACACTGAATTTTTTTCCAAAGCCACTATATACGGCGAGTATGGCATAGGCATCCGTTGCCTCCATTTTAATAGGAGCCGCAGCGGTAACCACTTTCCATCCATCACCCGAGACTTGGGTATCTGTTTTTGGATTAGCATCAGCATGATGAGGCGTAACTACACGGTCATTCCATTCCATGTTAAAATCCTTTTGTTCATCCCCCAAACTTGCAGAACTTTCATACATGGCAAGTATGCAAAAGTTTCCCGTAGTTGTGTTTACATTCGAATAAGCTATCACTCCTGTATTTGCATCCTTCTTCCAGTCCTTGGGCGGGGTGTAGGTAGCGATATCAAATGTTTCGGTTTGGGCAAGGGCCTGTTGCATCATTATTATCAGCACCAGGAAGTTGAGCATTTTTTTCATAATTAATAATTTATTTGTCTAACATTTCTTTTAAAGCATTAAAATTGAAATTGGCTTCCATTTCTTTTTTAAAATTTTGTTCTGCTTTTCCCATACCCCAACTCCAATACACTATTAATAACTGGGGAATATATTTGGGCAGTGTCATATTAAAATAATCCGGGTTTAACCTCACCAGCTGCTGACCACCCATCTCTTCCGTAGTAAATTTTTTAAACTCCAGCATGTTATCATAACTTAAAATGGCAGGTTGTTCTAAATCTGTGTTCAGGCTGTCAGCCAATAAGATTCGGGTCGGCATTAACTCATCTTCATTGAATTTTTTTGATTTGGCGATCGACTCTGCTGTGTTTTTCTCCATTTTCGCCAATAATTTCAAATCACGTTTTTCATGATAATTAATAAACGCCTTCAGAAATTGTTTTTGGGTGACTGGTCGATAAGGGGACTGCCCCGGGCGGGTGAGTATAACCGCACGATTGTGAATAGAAGCCGGGTCGGGCTTTCCATTATTGTATCCTTCATATACAGGGTAGCCATTGATGATGCCTACTTTTTTATTCAGCAGGTAAACAGGTAGTTTATGGATCGTATAGATCTTAATATATTCAGCAAACCAGTTGAATTGATTGGCCCATACATAGCACCAGGTATTGGTTTCATCTCCCAGCTCTATTTTTTTAGTGTAAGTATTACAGAAGTAAGCAGGAAACAATGCCTCGAGTTCATAGGGAACAGGGCCGTCTTTTACCAGGGCATCTCCAGAAATACCCCTATACCACTTTGCTTCAATCCCTTTGGGTTTGGGATATGCAGACTGCAATAACTTTTGCATTTTATCACAACGAATGGTTACCTGCGGGAATTGGGTTTTTGGAAAGTTTTGATCAGGAAACGGGCTGGCATCGCTTACCTTATTCCAATGGCCTTCCGTATTAATGATAATATCATCATTGCAGGATCCTTGAGCAAAAGCGAAATGATGCAACACTAAAAAAACAAGTAAGAATGAAAATATTTTTCTCATGATATTTTTTGATTTGATCATTTTTCCTCACAGATCGACCACCTGATATTGTTACAATCGGAAAAGCACCAGTTGCCACTGCCAAGAATGCTGATCACTCCTGAATGGGACCAGAAAGAAGAAAGTGAAACATTTTTTTTCAGCAATATATAGTTCTCAACTACCGACTTGTTTTTTGCTGCATGTGCCCCCCAAATGATGGGCGCATAAACAATCAGGGCTTCGTTGGATTGAAAAATTAGCAATCTTGTTTCGGCATAACCGCCTTCTTTTTCTCTTTGAGCTTTTGCAGGAGATATCAATGAAAGCGCCATGCATGCAATGAATATTCCTTTTACAATTGTTGAATTTTGCTTTTTGATAAATAGTCGTTTTATTGTGAATATTTTTATTTGAAAATGAAAAGAATTGTCTAATACTATTTGTCAATCATTGCTTTTAGTTTGTCTTTCGGGAAATTTACATCTGCCTATTTTTAAAATTCTATCCGATACGGCTTTTGTCCCTGTGGCAATTTTATCGCTTAACCTGTTGCGCATATTTGGAAATTGTTTACTCAAGTGGAATAACCATGATTGAAGATTGCCTGGCTTTTGCCCTGACCTTACTTTTAATTGGGCCAATTGAATGTGGCTTATTTGTAATCTTAAATTCCACAGTATAAGTTCCGGGAATCAGATCAATCATGAAATTATTAATTACGGCAGTTGACGTAGAGGTTCCCACAACAGGGGTCGTGATACTAAATTGATGGGTGCCGTTAGATATCGGCTCAAAAGTAGTGACAGAAAATTCCGCTTCCCTATCAGGACATGTGTTGGCAACTACAAGGTTATCGCAAGGGGACGAAATATCTGCTGTTGCACTGATCACCAATCTCGATTTTTTTGTAAGGACAATTATGTGAGTCAATTCAATAAGCGTAAAAGAATTCATATCCGTAATGTAAGGAGTTAATTGAGTTCCATTTTTAAAAAATGTTTGCGTTACTGCAGCGGCGGTAGTTGGAGTATTTGAAGGAGTAGTATTGGTCGGTGCAATTTCGTCTGCGGCGGGCTTCCATTCCGAGCCGTTCCATTTCATAACTTGTCCAATAGCCGGAGCAACGTTTGAGACAGGTTTGCCTTGAAGTCCGATAACCGTCGGACCTGGATAAGTTCCACTGAGGTCGTTGCTTGCTGGGCCATTTGGAGGTAGTGATGTTAGCGTTTGAACATTTGAAACAGGTTCTGTCATCGGCTTCCATTCCGAGCCATTCCATTTTAAAACTTGCCCAACTGTTGGAGCTACATTTGATAAAGGCTTACCCTGAAGACCGATAACAGTTGGATCAGGATATGTTCCACTTAAATCACCTCCTGCTTTTCCATTCGTTGCATTTATATCATTCTTTATCGGTGTTTGAATATTCCCATTCAAATCTTTATTGCTATTAATGTTCGTAGTAGAAGGTCCTCCATTGGAAAACATGATATTGTATGCCACACCCGCTGGCACGTCTCCACCAAACTTGTTTGAGATGATCCATTTGGAAGCTGAAGGAACATAGATGGTCTGAACCTCATTGTAATTAAATAAAGCATTTCCTGCCGAAGGGTTAGTTGGAAAAATCCGGATCTGGGCATCCGGGTTATTGTTAAGACCAGCATGATCAATATAGACTTCATCATATGAATGGAGTTTTTGAGGGACTATCAAGACAAAATGATTGGCATCCTCCTTTGGGTAATATTCCAGGGTAAATGTTGTACCTCCGGCCATAGGTGCTCCATTCAGATTATAAATGCTCCACTTTCTTTCATAAGTCCTGTATAAAGCTCCTATGAGATTTGAAGGTGAGGTTGCTCCATTCCCCATATCCTGCTTTGCAAATATGAGCGCATTGGGGTCATTAGTGAATCCGGCAGCATTAATGTAGGTACAATGTGTGTTGCAGCCTGTGTTCTGTGTAGTGACGGTTTGAGTGAATTGTTGCTGGGCAAAAGCAGTTACGCTTATCATCGCTATAGTGCTTATGATTAACATATTTTTAAGGAAGTGTTTCATGTCTTTTGTTTTTTTGTTGTAAAATAGAATGACAGAGAAATTGTTTTTTTATTTATCAATCATCGCTTTCAATTTGTCTATCGGAAAATTTTCTTCAAAATGGGTTTTAAAATTCAGCTTCGGACTGCTTTTATCCCAGCTCCAGTATACTGCAATGAACTGCGGTACATACTTAGGTAATTGCATATTGAAATAGGCAGTGTTGATCAGTACTACCATCCGTCCGCCCATTTCATCCGTGGTAAATCCTTTAAATGTACTCGTGTAATCATTATTCACGATGGCAGGCTGTTGCAGATCATTGCTGCTTTCGTTATTCAATTCATCATTAACAGATTTTAACCGTGCATCAAAAAATCCATCCGACAACCGCAGATTTTCCTGTTTGCGCTGTTCGTCAGTTTTATAATTTTTGAGGTAACCGGCTTTCCGCTGCTCCCAGTATCGGGCCCCAACAGTTTTTTCAATATCCTGTAACCCCTTTTGTTTTGCC
Source organism: Bacteroidota bacterium (assembly GCA_025362055.1). Taxonomy (GTDB): domain Bacteria; phylum Bacteroidota; class Bacteroidia; order Chitinophagales; family Chitinophagaceae; genus Ferruginibacter. The sequence continues at coordinate 5,696 of JANYIM010000228.1, read as the reverse complement.
GCTTCTTCTTCAGTTGCTGACCTCACCGCTATTTTTTCATTAGCATCATGTTGTATTTTCTTATCGGCTTCGATCTTTGCTTTCAGCGATCGTAAAAATTGCAAGCGGCTTACAGGTGTATAGGGTAATTGGCCGTCGCGGGTTATCAATACAGTTTTATTCTTATCCCCTGATCCGGATGGTTTATACAACGGCAGGCCTTTCCATTCACCAATTTTATTGGGAAGCAACCAGGCATCGGCACTGTCAATGCTGAGCCCGGCTTTATCATTTTGGTCGCTCATGAACCACCCAAAACTATTCATGTAAACAAAAGACCAGGCGGCCGTTTCAATTTCCACCATCAGTTTATGAAGATTTGGGTTACAATACCAGCCGAGATATAATGAATTGAATTGATAGGGCACAGGGCCGTTCTTTACTATCGCTGCGCCTCTTATGGAACGATACCATTCTGCTTCTATTCCTGTTGGCTGCGGGTAAGACTGTTGAAACATGCCGGCTATTTTATCAAGCCTTGTGTACAATTGGCCATACTGGCTGGCAGGAAATGTTTTTTCGGGATAAACAATACTGTTGGCAAGCGTTGTCCATTTTCCTTTTGCATTGATAGCTGCAATATCGCAATCCTGGGCATTTGTATCCAGCAAAAGAAATAAGGAACTTATGGTGACAATGATCTTCTTCATCAGTTATTAGGTTTATAGATATTTACATTTTTATTTACTTGTACTTCTGGTGCAGGGCCAATCATTCCTTTGAAAGGGCCTTCATTAAAATCCCATCCTGAATTGATGCCAATGAAGTGAGCCGTGTAACCAATGCTGGTTCCATCTTTATAAATTTCTTTCGTGGCTTTTACAGATCTTGCTTCTGCTTCCGCTTCCAATCCACCGGAAATAGTTGCAGAAAATTTCAATCCCGCATCAACAATCTTATTATTCCCATCAAATGTTATAAAGAGAGATTCACTCAGGCCTGCACCAGCGGATCCTTTTATGGGGCCAAATTCTTTTTTCACCCCCCATATTTTTGCTCCTATGCCAACACTAAACGTAGATTTTTTGGTCTTAAAATTTTTCTCATAACTAAATAAGGCGCCCTCGCCACCACTTAAAGAAATCTTATCGCAATTCATCGAGAAACTTCCAACAATGAACGGCACTTCTATATCGATGGGGCATTCCATTTCTTTTATTTCACTGATATCACAAGTGGCGGTCATGGGTACGAAATCACAGGGCTCAATAATCTTTGTTTTACCTACTGTGCCAAGCATTTCCAGGTATGACGCTGTTAAATAATAAGAACAACCGACCCTGAAATAATCATCACCCGAGGGATGTCGAACCAGGTAGCCCCAATACATCAACTCGTCAAAGAGCCTTTTATAATGGTTGAGACATTTTTCCTGCCAGTCTTCTGTAAGCATAGCATATTTGGGCAGATATTGATTAGCAAGAGCATCATACGCTTTGCATTTTTCTTCCGTGGTAGGGCAGCAGCCCGATTTGCCTACGCCACAACATTCGTCTTCTTTTTTAGCAAAGCCTTCTTGTAGTAATTTTAATTTGTTTAGATATTCATTTTCAATATTCGCATAGTCTGCAGAAAACTTTTTCTCATATTGTTTTAGTGGATTATTATCAATGAAATCCTTCCATAACTCTTCGAGCATTATTTCACAGAACTCATAAAATGGCTGTGCGGCAAAACCATCTTTTTTGAGAACAAGATTGGGCAATGGATTTTGAGAAAGCTTTTGTTGCAGTTGAGCAATTTTGCTGGAATAATTCTTTAACTGACCTCCTACAGTTGTCTGGAATGCTCTATAGGCAGCATCGGCTACAGCTGCATTATTTGTTGAAGTACATTGTGCAGGGAACTTGTATTTGAACTGATTGAAATAGTCGGGTAGTTTTACCCTGGGCCTGACAAAGGGGACGATGTTGGATCCGTTTTTTAGTTTCCGAAGTTTTAGTTCTGCAGGCTTGTTATAAGCACCTTTAAGTGATTGTTCAAAATAGCTGATCGCCTTCTCGGTATTTCCTTTACTTGCTTCAATCTGTCCTGCCGTATTATTAGCTTCCGGATTTTCCGGCTCTGCTTTGATACAGCGCCCCAGGTAAACCATGGCTGTATCTGTTTCACCCAAACCTGCATAAGCCTGTCCAAGATTATTCAGCACCATGCTGCTATTGGGGTAAACTTGTAAAAGATACTTCAGGATGGGGATCGCTGTTTGTTCAATGCCACCCATATTTAAAATCGCCGCACAGTTATTTAATAATGTTCCATTACCGGGGTTATTGGATGCTGCTTTAATAATGAGCAACAAAGCTTCTTCCCGGTAATTGGTGTACCAGCCTGTTACGGCAGCATCTCCCATCTTATCTCCGTCATTATTATATTTAGCTGCAATGGATTGAACGGATGAAGAGATGCCTGCGGGTAATTTTTTGGAGAGCTGTTCATACACCGCACTCAGAAAACTCAGCAGTTCTGGTTTTGTAAATACTCTTTTAGGAAGTGATGAAAGCAAGGCGGTATTCTTTGCAGGAAATTTCCAATTGTCCACATTACTGTATTCACCTGGGTCTGCATACGTGGATCCGTTTGCGACAGTTTTATTATTAGCCGGTTGACTCTTCATCGCATCCATCATCTTCTGCTGCTGATCCTGCATATTCTTCAACGCCTTTAACCTGGCAGTATCGCCGCTATTTTGTTTCATCCGTTCCTGTAACTGCTTCATAGTTTTGTCCAAGTCAGCCTTGGTAGGCTGGGCCAAAATAAATTGCACTGATGAAACCAGGGTTAACAATGTGATGAATGTCTTTTTCATAAAAGAGTTATTATTTTTATCGTATAATTATCAATTAACTCCCGACCACGTATCGGTAGCAGTCACAGCCCCGTTTATATTTGTTAAAGCGATTGATGTAAAAACCAGTTTAATGGAATCAACAAGTCCTTTTTGCCCCTCAATAAAAGACTGTTTGAAACCAGCGACATGCACACCCCCTAATACAATTTTGTAACTCAATACAGTGGCTCCACTTCCGGTTGAAGATGGTTCATACACTTCAAATGTTACTGAACTCAAATTCTCATTTGTGACAAGCGCTTTAAAGAATTGAACACTGGCGGCGCCTGCAGCTTTTTGAAATAGTATTGGTGAATACTGGCGCCTGCCGGTTGCCACTCCTGAACTTGCATCCCTGGCCGTATTGAGGTCCATTTCATAACCGGCTAATAAAATTTTGTTGGTTCCATTTTCGCCTGTAAACTGGCCCTGTGTGGCTCCTACGGTAGTAATAAATACTTGTTGCCCCGAATGATCAGTTGCTGCAAAGGGAATAAAAGGGTTTTTTACAGTAACAGGCGCATTAGTACCACTACGAACAGTTGTAATAGGACTGGAACTGCTATTTCTTTCAGAAGAAATAGAAATATTATAACCCGTAGCCAGGTCCAATGTATTTCCGTTGGACTTTGCAATAAACCATTTGCCTGCAGCTTCATCATACTGGGTTTTAATTTCATCTTTATTTACGTTACCACCACGAACATTAGGAGCTGCATTTTGAAATAATTGAAACTGCGCCCCGGGATTTTCATTGAGGCCTGCATGATCGATATAAGACCTGGTTTTTACTAAATTTTCTTTGGTTACAATATGCACAAAATGGCTATCGTCTGGTTTTGCATAATACGTTACATTGAATTGCGAACCGGGAACCATGGTGCTATTGTCTATATTGAAAACACTCCACAACTTGCCATTATAATAAGCGCAAATGGGATGAGGATTTAAATTGATCCCGTTTACTTCCACGGGAGTAATAACTACAATGGCAGCAGGGTTGCCATTAAGGTCGGGATTATCCAGCAAGGTGCAGGTGCCGTTGCAGTAATTGTTTGCGCGGCTGCTGGTAATTGAAAAACTTTGCTGGGACCGGGAAGCGGCAGCGGTTAAAACAAATAATACGAGGCAGCATAACATACTAACGGAGGATAACTTTTTCATTTGATTTATTTATTTGATTAAGTAATATTTACAAATTTTATTTAACACCTGTCGCGCCGCCATGTTAGCGTAACCCTGCAGCCGCTTATAATGGCGGGCCATGCATTCCAGGTATAGCCCAATCCTGTATGTACGCCCAGTATCTTTGCTTTACCAAATCCTATTCCCCTTCCTTTATCGATCATAACTGCCGCTACTCTTTTTGTAGCTGAATAGCCATCCTGAATTTCTATTCCTACTTCACCATTCCCAATTACCGGTATCGCTATTTTTTTCCACCCGGGAATATTACTATGGCCGGGATCCTTGCCCGGTTCAAGGATAAATGCTATTTCATTATTGTTAACAACATTGTATTCCACTTTGAATTCTATTTCATCGCAATCATCACCTGTAGATAATACCCCTGTTGCAGTTGTTGGGCCTGGCGGGTAGGGGTAAACCTGTGCTGCAAATGATTTGTCTAATTCAGAGAGATCATAGTTTTGAGGAAAGGAAACACTGTCGGTGGTTAATCCCGCCGGAAAAAAATAATGCATGATGGAAAGTGTATCATAAGCGGAAGAATTGGTACTCAATTTTGAATATTTTGCAAAAATATTAGCGTCGATCTTTTCCTTGCTCCAGTTATTGGGATCGCCTCCAAAATAACTATACACTTTTGCAGAGTCCCAATGCATGCCTGCATTCGGGGACTGGTGTTCATGAATAAAACCTAGTACATGCCCAAACTCATGTTCTACCACTCTTTTAAATTCGGCTTCATCAGTAAGCTCATCTAACCAACCCAGGTTCATTGTCTTTGCTTTATTTGGGTTTACAAGAACATTCCTTCCCATCCATGACCAGCTGGTGCCATCTTTTTTAAATCCTACTTTCACCATTGCCTGCAACCCGTCACTAATAAATACAAATCTTATATTGGCATAGGTTTCCCATTCTTTCGCATATTTTTTTACCTTTTCTCTTACAAGGGAAGAAACACCTGGAGGAAACCCCACCGTAATTGATGCGCCTGGCCACCACATTACATCAGTAGCTACAGAGAGTGGTTGCGTAACTGTTGAAACGCTTTCCAGTTCACCATTCAGTTTAATTTTTGGGATCTTCGGCAATGGCGTAACGGGAGTTTTAGGAGGTAAACTATTATTGGGTACATCATCAATGCAAATATGAACATGGCTAAAGTCATACGGCCTGGGAATTGGGTTTTTAGGGATAATGTCTTTAATGATATTTGAATTCTTTACCAGGATAGTGGTAGCTTCCTTAACAGGCACTGCAACAGTATTTCCTGTGCTGGAAATGATAATATTATATGCGGTAGAATTTTCCAATGCCCTATCATTGGTATTTGTCATATACCATCTGCCGGCCAAACTATCATATTTCATTTGTATATCGTACCTGTTTATATTACCGCCGCGCAGGGAAGGGGCATGATTTTGGAAAACCCGGAACTGGGCAGTTGGGTTATCATTCAGCCCGGCATGATCGATATAAGAACCTTTTTTCTTTACACTATTATTATTAACGACTAAGTTGTCGCTGTTTACTACATGCACAAAATGAATGCTGTCGGCCTTTGTAAAATACGTTACATTGAATTGGGCTCCCGGCTGCATGGGAGCATCGTCTATATTCTTTACACTCCATTTGTTGTTTA
>JANYIM010000219.1 GCA_025362055.1 Bacteroidota bacterium | reverse complement strand
AGGTACACATAATATCCCTTTCTTTACAAATACGTCATCCGCTTCGGGCGTACACGGGCCATTGGCAGCTTCTCCAATTATCTTTGCCTTAACTCTTTGTGCATTATCGCCATTGATCACATTCTCCAAAGCAGCAGGGATCAGGATATCACATTCAAGTTCCAGCACGTCCGTATTTTTAGCCAGGTTGGTAGCCCCGGGAAAATTCAGGATCGTTCCTTTTTCCTTACGATGCTGAAAAACTTCTTCTTCATTCAATCCGTCCGCATTATAAATAGCGCCTTCATATTCAGACAAGCCCGTAACAATGGCGCCATTCTCCCTGAAAAATTTAGCGCTGTGATAACCTACATTACCCAAACCTTGTACTACCACTCTCTTTCCTTTAATACCCGTAGTTAGTCCCAGTTTTTTCATAACCTCTTCCATATTACACACTTCCCGGATCCCAAAGAAAACGCCCAACCCGGTTGCTTCTTTTCTTCCGCGTACACCCCCTTGCGTTACCGGCTTGCCTGTTACACAACCTGCAGCATCGATATCACCCGGTTTCAATGAAGCGTAGGTATCCACGATCCAGGCCATTTCCCTTGCGCCTGTCCCGTAATCGGGTGCAGGAACATCAATACCCGGCCCGATGAAATTCTTCTTAACTAACTCCGACGTGTAGCGGCGGGTTATCTTTTCCAACTCGTATACACTGTAATTGCGGGGATTGATCTTGATACCGCCTTTACCACCGCCAAAGGGCACATTTACGATGGCGCATTTGTAGGTCATCAGGCTGGCGAGGGCCATTACCTCATCCTGGTTCACTTCATCACTGAAACGGATACCTCCTTTGCAGGGGGCTTTATGATGACTGTGTTGAACACGATAGGCTTCAATTACTTCAATGCTTCCGTCGTCTCTTTTAACCGGAAAACGCATCTGGTAAACACTGTTACAGGCTTTGATCTGTTCTAAGATTCCCAAATCCCAGTGGGTGAATTTGGCGGCTTTGTCGAAGCTTCTTTCCACACTTTGGAAAAAGCTGTATGGCTGGTGAGCACTCATAAAATTGTTTTTTATTTAGCAATCGTTGTTTGAAGAAAGGTTTAATGGTTGACAAGCATTGGTATTTCAATTAAACATTGTTGTGTCACTCTCTTGTACGCCAAATCACTATTCACCTTTTATTTAAAGCACTTCTGCAGCTATTACGTTCCCGGATCTAAGAATTTGCATGCTGAACATTCTTCCTAATCCTTCCGTTTTTCCAACCTGCTCACCTTCCTGTCCACGATAAAAACATAAATAAATAATCCAAACAAAATAGTCAGGCATACTGCTACCACCACGTATATTTTTCCATTGCTACGCATGGTGTCAGCCATGTCTGGTTTGTCCTGAGCAAAACTAACTGTGCTAAGTAACAAACAGAAAACCGAAAACAGCAACCGGTAAACTACCTTATTCATTTATCAGTGTTTTATCTTTTATCAATTGTAATCTTATTTTCAATGTGGCGATCCAGGTACCTAATAAGGTCCACCCGATAACAGCCGGGTAAAAGACCATGCGCAACCTGCTGTCGATATCTTTAAAATTCAATGCCGGGTTACCGCTATCACTTCCGGGAGCACCCGGGTGAAGGCTTCCAACCAGCCTCGGAATGATCCAGATACTTGGGAAGAGCATAGCAAATGCAAAAATATTATACACGGCACTGATCCTTGCTCTCTTATCAATATCCGTAAACGAACCCCGTAAAACAAAATAAGCGCCATAGATGAGTAATGCAATAGCTGCCCCGATGAGTTTGGGTTCTTTTAATACACTTCCCAATGACTGGCTTTGATCGGTGATCCAGGTATAATTGGCCCAGATGGCCCCGGTACTGTAACCCAATATGCCAAAGAAAGTCCCTACAGCCGCAAAGTTGTGGGCAAATATATCATTGCGCAGGTTAAATCCCCGCAGGTATTTGATGCTGTAAACAAAACTCACAATGAAAAGTATCATCATGCCAAACCACATGCATACATGAAAATAAAGGTTACGTATCGATTCATTTAAGATAAATAAACGGGGAACATCCATCAGCAAGCCACCAACGATCGTGTAGATCAATAAAAGAAGGGATAATATTTTCCACCAGCTTTTCTGCAAAAAAGAAAAATTTATTGAGGTGGCAAAGTTAGGGTAAAGTCATGCAAAGAATTAAAAAATTATGCCAATTTCTGTCGCTTTAATCTTTCCAGAGGTAAGGAAAAAGTACTATCGCCATAGCAATCACTAAAACATCCAAACCCGCAATTAAACCCGCCAGTTGCAATACAGCCCCTTCCCTGAATATCTCTGCAAAAGCGGCCTTGCTCAGCCTCATTAATAATAAAAGCAGGGGTAGTATTACCGGGAAACCAAGTATGGCGATCAGGGCGGCGTTTTGATTGGCCTTTGCGGCAATGGCACTCATTAAAGTAAAAACGATGCTGATGCTTGCCCCCCCCAGCAAAACAATACCCACAAAACGAGGGCTATCAGCAACAGGATTACCAAGGAAGATAAAAAATAATAATAAACTGATGCCACTCATGAATATCATGAGCGCCATATTATATAATATTTTGGCGATGATGAATTCAACAGGCGATGTGATGGAATAAAAGTATAACATGCGGCCCCGGCTTTCCTGCAAAAAACTTTTAGCGACCGCATTTACGCAAATGAATAATTGTATCACCCAAAATAAACCATTCCATACATTGGCATCGGGCTTTTCAATGGAGAGGTATAACACGAATATGGTAGCAGCGATGTATAATAATATACCATAAAAAGTATGCTGTTGCCTGAATTCAAGCAGTACATCCTTCTTTAATAATGCAAAAATGCGTCTAGTCATTACCGCAAATTACTAACATTCGTAAAAGGCTTTATATTTTTTTTACTACAAGCCGTTAGTAAAATAATAAGCTGTTTCGCGGCGCCCAAGGCAGGCGGGTTGATTGGACCTTAAACCTTTTAGTCCTTCAACTGCGCACAAATGCGGCATCTTGGTTCATAAATATCTTTCTCGCCCAATAACACCTGTCCTTCTGTTGCAACTTTGCGATAGGATATATTGGCGATATTTCCGCACTTCATGCAAATGGCGTGCAGTTTGGTAATATAATCGGCCTTGGCCAGGAGGTTGGGCATTTGTCCGAATGGATTGCCGAGATAGTCCATATCCAATCCTGCTACAATAACACGGATCCCTTTTTGTGCCAGTTGCTCGCATACATCGGCCACCTGCGGGTCGAAGAACTGTGCTTCATCGATACCCACTACATCCACACCTTCAGCCAGCAATAATATCTTTTGGGAATTATCTACCGGGGTAGACTGGATGGCATTCGTATCATGGCTCACGATCTTTACCGCATCATACCGTACATCGATCGTGGGCTTAAATATCTCTACTTTCAGGTTGGCAATTTTTACTCTTTTCAATCTTCGGATCAACTCTTCTGTCTTGCCACTGAACATGCTGCCGCAGATCACTTCGATCCATCCGCGCCTTTCTCCTTTTAAATTTGGTTCTATGAACATTTAAGTATTTTTTTAAGATTCCCTTTGTAACTTAGGGGCAGCCATTTAAATCATTTAACGATCGCCGCCCCGCCGGGCATCAAAAATATACTTTATCATGGAAAGAGTGGAGACACTCCTCAAAAAATTACAAGAACAGTTTGCACAAAAAGCTCCGGCAGAGCAATTACTACTTACGGTTCAGATGTTACAGGCAGAGTTACTGCACCTGCAGGGAGGCAATACCGTTAATTTACCCAACAGCAATGTAGCAATCACCGCTTCAAAGAATGCCTTTACCGATGCGCCGGGGAAAACTAAGGAAGATGAACCTGCCCGGGAAGAAAAGATCATTGACGTGTTACAGGTTGATGAGGCGGAAATTGAAGCAGAACTGGAAGAGATCAAAAAAAATGCGGAGATGATGCAAAAGATCAGCGTGCAAAATAAACCGCCCATTGTATTTGAACCTGATGATGATATTCCAACGCTCAGTCACCAACACCTGCCAAAGACTGAACAAAATAAAAAAGAAGTCAACGAGACGGGCAATACGGTTTCGATCAATGAAAAATTAAAGCAATCAAAGATAGACCTCGGCGACAGTTTTGCAGAAATACCAATAAGGGATCTAAAAAAAGCGATTGGCGTGAATGACCGTTTTTTATTCATCAATGAATTATTCCGCGGTGATGAGGTCATGTATGAACGCAGCATCAAAACCATTAACAGTTTTTCAATTTTAGCCGAGGCAGAGTATTGGATAGAAAGGGAATTGAAGGTCAAGAACGGGTGGAAGGACAGCAATGACCTGGCAAAACAATTCTGTCAACTCGTTAAGAGACGGTTCTCCTGAATAAAACGGATGATCTTTTCTGATGCACCCGCATTGGAGTAAACAAAAGTTTTAGCTGCTTCTCCTTTTTTTATCGTTCCTGCTTCATCATTCAACAGGCCATTCAAAACTTCCTCGAGCCCTAACGGCCCGCTAACAGTGAGGCCCCCACCCGATTGCAGCAACCCGGTGGCTTCATCAAATTTCTCATACTCGGGCCCAAAAACAACAGGCCTGCCATATACAGCTGGTTCCAGTATATTATGAACACCTGCCACTCCAAAACCGCCACCAACATAGGCAATGGTGGCATATTTGTATAAACGGGAAAGCATGCCGATATTATCGATGATCAGAACGTTGGTCGTTGGGTGTTGGCCGTTGGTAGTTGATTCAAGTTCGGAGTAGCATACAGCATTGGGAAACTCCTTTTTTACAGCCGCAATATTTTCTTTGTCGGTCTCGTGTGGCGCAATAATGAATTTTATTTCGGGATGCACTTTTACATAATGCAACAGTTCCACTTCATCTTCGTCCCAGGTGCTGCCCGCAACGATGACCGGGCTATCGCCACAAAATTTTTCAATGAACTGGACCGGCTCAAAATTTTTGGCGATCTCTATCACCCGGTCAAACCGCGTATCACCGTTAACGGTTACACGCTGATCAATAGCGATGGTTTCCAGTAATTTTTTAGACGTTTCATTCTGCACAAAAAAATAAGTAAAGCATGCAAGCATTTTTCTCCAGATGCCTCCGTACCATCTAAAAAAAGGCTGGTTTTTCCTAAAAATGCCCGAAACCAAGATGACGGGGATCTTCCTGCGTTTCAGTTCAGCCAAATGATAATACCAATATTCATACTTTACCCAAAGTACCAGGGAAGGATCCAATGCATCGATCAGTTTCCCGGCATTCAAAGGCGAATCCATCGGCAGGTAAAAAACATGATCGGCTCCTTTATAATCTTTCATTACCTCATAACCGGAGGGAGAAAAAAAACTAAGTGCAATTTTTATATCCCCATGCTTTGTTTTTAATGCTTCCAGCAATGGCCTTCCCTGTTCAAATTCACCGAGGCTTGCACAGTGCATCCATACCAATTTTGAATTTTGTCCCCCTTGAGGCGGGGTGAATTTTGAATCGATCTCAACCAACTGGCCCTTTCTGCCATCTATCCACAGCCGGGCTTTGGGATTCCATAAAGCAGCGATTCGAATAGCAATTGAATAAAGAGAAAGAAATATGTTATAGAATAGTTTGCTCAAAAGCTCATTTTACAACAAATCTATAAAAAAGTTGGTAGTTGGCAGGTTGTAGTTAGTAGCAGAAGCTTAAAATTCATTGCTACTTTTATTTTAACGGCTACCAGCTATCGCCTGCCAACTTCTCCAATCCTTTGCCAACTGCTTCCCTAGTGTTATCTTTGCCCACGTTAAAAAACAGCTATTTTATGAGGCCTTTACAAATGGTTGATACCAAAACCCAATACCTGAAAATAAAGCCCGAAGTTGATGCTGCAGTATTGGCTGTTATGGAAAGCACCATGTTCATTGGGGGAAAAGTGGTGAACGATTTTGCTGTCAATCTTGCCAAATATCATAATAGCAAACATTGCATCCCCTGCGCCAATGGAACAGATGCATTACAGATAGCCATGATGGCGCTTGGCCTTGAACCAGGAGATGAAGTCATTACCCCTTCCTTCACTTATATCGCTACTGTTGAAGTGGCAGCATTGCTACACATAAAACCGGTATTTGTTGAAGTAGACCCTAAAACATTTTGCATCGATCCTGCTGCAATTGAAAAAGCGATCACGCCAAAAACAAAAGCGATCATTCCTGTTCATTTGTATGGCCATGCGGCAGATATGGAAAAGATAATGGCCATTGCAGCCAAACACAATTTATTTGTAATTGAAGATAATGCCCAGGCCATCGGATGTGATTATACTTTCAGTAATGGCAGTACGAAGAAGACCGGGAGCATTGGGCATATCGGTTGCACTTCTTTTTATCCTTCCAAGAATTTAGGAGCTTTTGGCGATGGTGGTGCCATGTTCACAGATGATGATGAACTGGCCAACCAGTTAAAAACGATCGCGTCGCACGGGCAAAGCAAAAGGTATTATCATGATGTGGTGGGCTGCAATTCCAGGCTGGATGCCATGCAGGCTGCTATCCTCGATATCAAATTGAAACACCTGGATGAATACATTGCCGCCAGGAGAAAGGCAGCTGATTTTTACGATGCTGCCTTTAAGGGAAATAAAATCATCACTACACCGTTTAGAGATACGAACAATACACATGTATTCCATCAATATACATTGATATTGAACGAGGTGGAGCACACCAACTGTTACCGGGATGGCTTGAACCAGTTCCTTGCAGATAAAGGGGTTCCGTCCATGATCTATTACCCGGTACCGGCGCACAAACAAAAAATGTTTGATGCATTTGGTGGAAATCAATATGACTTACCCATTACAGACTGGCTGACAGAAAGGGTTATTTCATTACCGATACACACAGAATTGGATAAAGATCAACAAGATTTTATTGTTGCTACGGTGTTGTCATATGTAAATAAATAAGTGGTCATTAACTAAAAGGTTCAGCCTTCCTTTAGAGGTTGAGGGCATAATGAAAATAGCCGTTATTGGTACTGGTTATGTTGGCCTGGTAACAGGAACCTGCTTTGCCGAAACAGGTAATGATGTTGCCTGCGTGGATATTAATAAGGATATCATTGAAAAATTATCTTCGGGGCAGGTAACTATTTATGAACCCGGACTGGAAAAATTATTTCTCCGCAACCAGAAAGAAGGCCGTTTGCATTTCACTACCTCACTCGAAGAAGGCGTGAAAGGTGCGCAGGTGATCTTTTTGGCTTTACCAACTCCTTCGGGCGAAGATGGAAGTGCAGACCTGAAATATATTTTAGGTGTAGCAGATGACCTTGGAAAACTGGTCACTGATTATAAAGTGATCGTTGATAAGAGTACCGTACCGGTTGGGACTGCGGAAAAAGTTCATGCTGCCATTGCAAAGAATACGACTGCGGATTTTGATGTTGTCTCCAACCCCGAATTTTTACGGGAAGGCGTAGCCGTAGATGATTTTATGAAACCCGACAGGGTGATCATCGGCACGAGTTCAGAAAAAGCAAAGAAATTACTGAATGAACTCTTTGTTCCTTTTGTGCGACAAGGCAATCCCATTATTTTTATGGATGAGAAGAGCGCAGAACTCACCAAATATGCTGCCAATGCCTTCCTGGCTACCAAGATAACTTTCATGAACGAGATCGCACAGCTCTGCGAGCGTTTAGGCGCCGACGTTGACATGGTACGCAAAGGCATTGGAAGTGATGAACGGATCGGCAGGCGCTTCTTATTCCCCGGCATTGGTTATGGCGGCAGTTGTTTTCCCAAGGATGTAAAGGCATTGGCTAAGTCGGCCTCTGAAGCCGATTATGATTTTAAGATCCTTGATGCCGTGATGGACGTGAATGAAAAACAAAAAATGCACCTGATCCCTAAAATAAAAGACTACTTTAATAATGACCTCAAAGGGAAAACCATAGCATTATGGGGGCTTGCCTTCAAGCCCAATACCGATGATATCCGCGAAGCGCCTGCATTATATATGATCGATGAACTATTGGCGGCGGGAGCTACTGTTACGGCTTATGATCCTGAAGCAATGAAAAATGTGAAACAATTGCTGGGTTCCAAAATAAATTTTTCTGAACGCCAGTATGATGCGTTGATAGGAGCAGATGTGCTGTTGATCGCTACAGAATGGAGTGAGTTCAGGACACCCGACTTCACTAAAATAATTTCTTTACTGAAAAATAAAGTAATTTTCGACGGAAGAAATCTTTTCGACCTTGCTAAAATGGATGAACTTGGATTTCATTATGTAAGTGTGGGAAGAAGAACCATTGCCCCTATCCCTAAAGGGGGGACAAGAAGCGTAAAATAATTTAAAGACCAATAAATAAACAAAGTGGCTTCAGGTGATTCTAAAAATACAACGAAACCAGGCCCCCCTTCAGGCGATGAAGGAAGGGCTCGGGGCAAGATACTCATAACAGGTGCTGCCGGCTTTCTTGGCTCCCATCTCTGTGATCATTTTATCAAAGAAGGTTTCCAGGTGATCGGTATGGATAATTTAATTACTGGCGACCTGAAAAACATTGAGCATCTTTTTAAATTAAAAGAATTCGAATTCTATCATCACGATGTTTCCAAATTCATTCACGTAACAGGCAAGCTCGACTATATTTTACACTTTGCTTCTCCTGCAAGCCCGATAGATTATTTAAAAATCCCTATCCAGACCTTAAAAGTTAGTTCACTTGGAACACATAATTGTCTTGGTTTGGCCAAAGCAAAAGATGCCACCATACTAGTTGCATCAACCAGTGAAGTGTATGGAGACCCATTGGTTCATCCGCAAAATGAGGATTACTGGGGAAATGTAAATCCCGTTGGCCCACGCGGTGTTTATGATGAAGCAAAAAGATTCCAGGAAGCCATTACAATGGCCTATCATACATTTCATAAGGTAGAAACAAGGATCGTAAGGATATTCAATACTTACGGCCCACGGATGCGGCTAAACGACGGAAGGGCATTACCGGCATTCATTGGACAGGCTTTACGCGGCGAGGACCTTACCGTTTTTGGTGATGGCAGTCAGACCCGGAGTTTTTGTTATGTGGATGATCTTGTGGAAGGCATTTACCGTTTGCTGATGAGCGGTTACGTACAACCCGTGAATCTTGGCAACCCTGATGAAATTTCTTTACAGGCTTTTGCTGAAGAGATCATTCAGCTAACCGGCACAAAACAAAAGATAGTTTATAAAGAATTACCCACGGATGATCCCAAACAAAGGCAACCGGATATCAGCCTGGCAAAAAAATTATTAGGATGGGAACCGAAAGTAAGCAGGAGTGATGGATTGAAGATCACTTATGATTATTTTAAAGGCTTGCCGAAGGAAGAATTAAATAAATTGCCGAAAGAGTTTAAATAAAGTGTGCAAATGATCAAATGTTTGTAACAAAAATTATTTAATGTATCAGGAACTACTAGATAAAAAAAAGAAATTAGCCGTGATAGGCCTTGGCTATGTAGGCCTGCCGATCGCATTGGAGTTTGCTAAAAAGATAAAAGTGATAGGCTTCGATATCAATGCGCAGCGCGTAGACATGATGCGCAATAAGATCGATCCCAGCAAGGAATTGGATGCATCGGGCTTTGACCAATGTGATATTGAATTTACCAATGACCTGGATGTGCTGCGACAGGCAAGTTTTTTTATTGTAGCCGTACCCACACCCGTAGATGAACACAATGTACCTAACCTGGTACCTGTATTAAGGGCAAGTGAAACCATTGGCAAGGTGATCAAGAAGGGCGATTATGTTGTGTTTGAAAGCACTGTTTATCCCGGTTGCACCGAAGAAGATTGTTTACCTGTCATTGAAAATTTATCGGGTTTAAAAAATGCGACCGATTTTAAACTGGGGTACTCGCCGGAAAGGATCAACCCCGGAGATAAGGCACATACCTTGTCGGGTATCATTAAAGTGGTGAGTGGTTGTGATGCGGAAAGTCTTGACCAGATCGCAAAAGTATATGAGCTGGTGGTGAAGGCCGGTATCCATAAAGCATCCTCTATCAAAGTGGCAGAAGCTGCCAAAATAATTGAGAATACGCAGCGTGACCTGAACATTGCATTGATGAATGAACTGAGTATCATCTTTGATAAAATGAATATCAATACTTATGAAGTGCTGGAAGCCGCAGGTACCAAATGGAATTTTTTACGTTTTCAGCCCGGGCTTGTAGGCGGGCATTGTATTGGCGTGGATCCTTATTATCTTACACATAAGTCGAAAGAACTGGGTTATGATAGCCAGGTGATTTTAGCGGGCAGGGTCATCAATGACGGCATGGCCGGGTATGTGGCCAAAAAAGTATTGCAATACATCATACAGCATAATGGCAATGTAAAGAATGCCAAAGTACTGGTGATGGGCGCTACTTTCAAAGAGAACGTGAGTGATATCAGGAACAGTAAGGTAGCAGATGTGGTAAATGAATTGCGCTCCTATTCATTGAATGTACACATCACCGACCCTCATGCGGAAAGTGCTGACCTCAAGCATGAATATGGATTTGAACTCACGACCGGCTTAAGTGATGACTATGATGCGGTAATCATAACGGTTCCGCATAACGCTTACAAGGAGTTGGATGATACTTATTTTGCCGGGATCACAAAAACAACTGCACTGATCGCAGACCTAAAGGGGACCTATAGATCAAAGATAACCAGCAGGAGTTATTGGAGTCTGTAAAGCAATAGGCAGTTAGAGAGTGCTTAGTGGGTTTTAAGGATATTATTATAGCATAAGTTTAAATAAATTAAACGCAGTCTCCACACTTTTTATGGAAAGGGTGAGGTTAAAAAAATGGCTACATTCCACACAAAAGATATCAGCAATGACTCCTTCTTAATAACAGGAGGTGCCGGTTTTATAGGAGGGCATATTGCCGAATATTTATTAAAGAACGGTGCAGGTAAAGTGAGGGTGTTGGACAATATGGCCAACGGATTTGAAACTAATCTTGCTGTTTTAAAACAATACCCTGCCTTTGAATTCATTGAAGGAGACATAAGGGATGCCGATACCTGCAACAAAGCCTGTGAAGGAATGAACTATGTAAACCACCAGGCAGCATTGGGCAGCGTACCCCGCAGCATCAAAGAACCAGTTTATTTTAATGAAGTGAATGTAGGCGGCTTTGTAAATATCTTAAAAGCAGCATTGGATAATAATGTTAAGCAGATGGTATATGCATCTTCTTCTTCCGTATATGGTGATGAAGCTACGTTGCCAAAAGTAGAAAACAAGGTGGGGAATTGTTTATCGCCTTATGCAGCTACTAAAAAAACAAATGAACTATACGCACAGGTATTTGCTAATGTATACGGAATAAAACTGATGGGGTTCCGTTACTTTAATATTTTTGGCCCACGCCAGGACCCGGATGGAGCCTATGCTGCAGTGATCCCCTTATTTGTAAAAGGCATCATGAAACAGACACCCGTTTACATCAACGGGGATGGTGAGCAGACAAGGGATTTTACTTTTATTGACAACGCAGTGCAGGTAAACATCAAAGGAATGCTTACTGATGATGCGGATGCATTCAGCAAGGTCTATAATGTGGCCGTAGGAGAAAGTTTTTCAGTAAACTATTTATACAATGTGTGCAGGGAATATTTAAAAAGTGATTTTGCAGCAACCTATCGTGAACCAAGGGCCGGCGATATCAGGAATTCGCTTGCGGATATTTCATTGGCAAAAAAATATTTAGGCTATGAGCCCACAAAGCGATTTGAGGATGGATTGAAGGATACGATAGATTTTTTTAAGAAGATGTATTCATAAAGATTACGAGCTAGGTGTTGGAACCGGCTGCTATGAACTATTAACTATTAACATCATGCCAATAATAAAAACAGGCTTCCCGGGATTATTAATATTTGAACCAGCTGTATTTGAAGACGGCCGTGGATACTTTTTTGAAAGCTATAATGAAAATGTATTTACGAAAGAAGGCATTGATATAAGATTCGTACAGGACAACCAGGCAAGATCTTCTTATGGTGTGATAAGAGGTTTGCACTACCAACTGGATCCGCACGCACAAACGAAACTGATAAGGGTTCTAAGCGGCACCATACTCGATGTAGTAGTGGATATCAGGAAGGGCTCCCCTACCTATGGCAAAACATACACATTGGAATTATCTGCCGAAAATAAAAAACAGTTATTGGTCCCAAAAGGCTTTGCACACGGGTATTCTGTATTAACTGAGACCGCAGAAGTATTTTATAAGTGCGATGAATTTTACAACAAAGCATCCGAGGGGGGCATCCGCTACAATGATCCTGCCTTACACATTGACTGGAAGATAGCAACTGATAAAGCCGCCATTTCCGATAAAGACCTGCAGTACACTTCATTGGTAAATTGCAAAAATAATTTTGTCTTTGAAAGATAATAAACCAACGATCCTGGTTACTGGTGCCAACGGGCAACTCGGCAATGAATTAAAAAGCATTGCTGTAGCTTATCCCGATTATCATTTTATATTTACTTCAAGGGAAGAACTTTTAATTGAAGATCAGAATGCTGTGAAAAACTATTTCAGTAAACACAAGGTCGATCATTGCATCAATACGGCCGCCTATACTGCTGTTGATAAAGCGGAAAGCGAAAAAGAAAAAGCATTCCGTGTCAATGCCACTGCAGCAGGTGATCTTGCAGCGATCTGCAAAGTGCATAATACACAGCTCATCCATATTTCAACGGACTATGTTTTTGACGGTACTGCAAACGAACCGTATGCAGAAACAGCACCCACTCATCCTATCAATATTTATGGTGCTTCAAAATTAAAAGGCGAAGAATTGGTATTGCAAAACGCCCCTTCGGCTGTTATCATTCGTACTTCATGGGTATATTCTTCATTTGGAAATAATTTTGTGAAAACGATGTTACGCCTGATGAAAGAAAAAGAAAGTATCAATGTGGTGAATGACCAGTTTGGATGCCCTACTTATGCGGCTGATCTGGCACAAACGATAATGACGATTATTGAGTACTTATCCCGTGGCCGTTGGCCGGTGGCCGGTGGTGATGGTTCAATATTCAACTATTGCAGCAGCGGCATAATAAACTGGTATGAATTTGCGTCGGCGATAAAAGAAATAACAGGTAGTAAATGCATTGTTAACCCAATACCTACATCACAATACCCAACTATGGCAAAACGCCCGCTGTATTCTGTGTTGGATACAACTGCCATTCGTGAAACATTACAAATCACTATTCCGGAATGGAAAGAGAGTTTGGAGAAATGTTTAGCTAAAATTAACGCGAGTGGCTAGTGGAAAAGGGGGTTCATTATTAAACTGCTTCCCCATTAGCCACCCGCGACTCGTTATTGATTAATATCCTTCCCTGCTTCCAGCATCGGGATGAATTTTTCCAGTGCATCTTTATTACCTTTATCTGGTGCCTGTAACTGTGCTGCTTTTGCATACTTCAATGCATTCTTATAATCACCATTTGCAGAATAGCCACGCATCAGTCCCATATTGGTGGTGAACACATTTGGATTTTTTTGTGCATTCAGTTTAAACGCTTCGAGCGCCTCCTTTGGTTTTTGCTGACGCATCAATTGCCTACCATACGCATGCAATTCCTGCATGTTAGCCAGTGGCATTGCCTGTTTCATTAAAGTATCGGCTTCGGCTGTCCTGTTCAGTTTATTTAATACAGATGCCCTTGCACTGAGTGTTTTAAAATTCTTCTGTCCAACAAACTGGCCATTGATGGCATAATCACTCCACTGCAATGCTTCATCAAGGTTGGTATTATGTTCTACACAAAAATTCACGGCCTGCACCCATACATCCGGGCCAAAACCCTCGCCGCTCCTTAATTCCCTACGGAATGATTCTACCTGGATCTTGTTAAAGTCAACTTCTACTTTAAAAGGTATCTTCAATTTTTCCCAGATCAATGCAACTACTGCACTGTTATCTGTTTGATTCATGAATTCATATTTCAGTCGCTCAACACTTTCCATCAATGCAACTGTTTTAACCGTTACCCTCAATGCATCTTCGCTTTCATTATAAAAGAAAGATCCCCATGAAGTGGAGTTAGTACTGAAGATCAATGTAGCATCTGTTTCACCCATGGCGATAAAAAATCCATAGGTACCTGCTTTCAATAGTTTCCCTTCTATCATTACATCCGTACTGAATGTGAACGTAGTGTTCTCATTAGCACCTGCACGCCATGGTGCGGCCTTACTTGTTCCAAAGCCAAGGTCTTTAAACCCATAGTGAACAAGCCCTCCCCATATCTTTCCCTCACGGCCCTTTACACCCGGCCGGTCGTAATGAATGGTAACATCTGTGATGCCGATACGCTCAGATACCGATGCTTTTTTATTCCCGCCATCGGGAGGTGTTGTAAGATTTTGTGCAAAAGAAAAACTGGAAAGCAATAAGATATTTATTGCCAGCAATAATTTTTTAGGTGACATAGCAGTTGATTTAGTTTTAAATGTAGGAATGCCGGGTGAAGAATACAATACAAAAAGGATGAATGGCAGTTAATTATCGTTTACAGGAATAGAACCCCGGCAGCGGTTACAAACCCTACCGCCGGTTATGAACGCAGTTGCATTTTGGATTCACCGCTGTCGGGGTTTGTAACTACCGACAGGGTTTAAAAATTACTGAACACAGTTGCATTTAAGATTCACCGCTGTCGGGGTTTGTAACCGCCGACAGGGTTTAAAAATTACTGAACGCAGTTGCATTTTGGATTCACTGCTGCCGGGATTTGTAACCGCCGACAGGGTTTAAAAATTACT
>JANYIM010000198.1 GCA_025362055.1 Bacteroidota bacterium | reverse complement strand
TTCAAACTCAAATGGCTTTAACAGGTAATCCGTAACATTCAGGTTAAACCCCTCCACCGCATATTGGTGATAGGCCGTGGTAATAATTACCGCAGGCGGATGGGTTAGTGTTTTTAAAAAAGTCATGCCCTTTAATTTAGGCAGGTGAATGTCTAAGAACATAAGATCAATGCCATGATGCCGCAGCCAGTCGGTGGCAAGAATAGCATCCCTGAATGTTCCTTTTAATTCCAGGAAGGGCACCTGCGAAATATAATCTGACAGCACTTTTACGGCCAATGGCTCATCTTCTATAATGATGCAACTTAGTTTAGACATGGCTGCCGAGATTTATTTTTAATGTAGCGGTGAACACGGATTCGCCTTGCTGTGCGGATAACACATAATCGGTAAACAACAGTTCCAGCTGGCGACGCAGGTTAGCAAGACCAATATTTTCTTTTACAACCTTTTCCTCCGACGGATCGGTAGAGTTCTTTACATAAAATACTAAAAGACGGTTCTTTATCGAAAGATGAATGTCAACATAGGGCTTACCCCTGGTCTCGGATACCCCGTGCTTGAATGCATTTTCCACCAATGGTATCAGCAACAGGGGTGGTATTGATCGTTTCATGTCCTCAACGTCATAGTTGAAATTGACGCATAACGATTCATCGTATCGCAGTTTCTCCAGGGCAATATAATCATTGATAATGGTAAGTTCCTGTTCTATGCTTATATGATCTCCATTGGTCTCATAGAGCATGAAGCGTAATATTTTTGATAGGCGTAAAATGGATTCGGGGGCCAGGTCGCTCTTATCCCTTGCCAGTGAATATATATTATTTAAGGTGTTGAATAAAAAATGTGGATTGGTTTGCGATTTCAGGTAGTTCAATTCTGCTGCCTGCTTTTCAATGCGAAGTTGTTGTGTTGCTGCTTTTAATTTTATATAGGTAACGATATGTCGTATGATACCAAAAAAGAAAAGAGAGGCTACGCTAAGAGGAAAATGATAACTGACACCATCCACTATCTTAGGAAAGACCCTGAATTCAGTATAAATATGCAACTGAAGACCCACAAACCTCCAGGCATACAGGCCAAAGGAATATAACATCAGCATGGCAAATAAAAGCAGGATGGTTTGTAATAATTTTTTCACCGATGCATAACGCAGGACCCATTCAAAGAAAATAAAATTGAGCATAGTTATATAAGCAATGGCCCAGACATAATTAATTGACCTCGCCACAAATTCTTCCGGAGGACGCTGGATGCGCACACTAAGCATCCACATCAATAAATAGGCAAACCCAACCACGGCATAAAACCTGACCTGCTTAATATCTACCGATATCTTCATCCTGCTCTTCATGGAATAAAAGTAGGCAAATCTTTCCCTATAGATTTTACTGTCTACGTAATTGACTTCCTGGTATACTAATAACGTGAAATGGTCAATAAGAAATTTAGAGTTATGGGTTGCCTATAGCGGCTAACTATTAATTTAACTCCTGACTCTAAACCCTTAATTCTAAACTGTTAACTGTTACCCTGATCCCGTTGTTTGTATACCATACTCCGCTGTTCATAGATAAGCGCCCTCCCCGCTTCTTACAAACCGCTATTCTTGCATCATTAATACTAAATCAAACCTACAATCATGAAAAAGATCATCCTTTCCATTTCGGTCATTCTTACTGCGATGGTTACAACAGCCCAAAACTACACTGCCGCCAACTGGGCAACATGGCTTTTGGATAACCCACAACAAATAACCATTGCCGCTCCTCCAACTGCAACGCAGTCAAAAGCAGAATTGCAAACGCTTAAAGAGAGAATGACTAAGATGGATGAAAAGAAAATGGCAGCAATAAAATATTGGGATGCAGGGGCGCCTTCTTATCGCTGGAACCAGATTGAACTTAAATTGATCGCCCAGAGATACGATCTATTACTTCGCACACCCGCATCCTGGATGAATATTGCCATTTACGATGCAACGATATTGGCCTGGAAAGAAAAGATAAAATATAAAAGGAAACGTCCGGGTACTTTAGATCCTTCGCTTAAAACTGGCATTAATGCTCCGCTTACTTATTCCTATCCATGCGAATATACTGTAACGGCCGCAGCAGCTGCAACGGTGCTAGCCTATTTTTTTCCAGAAAAAGCTGATTCCATTTTGCAGCTTGCGCATACCGCTTCGCAATCAAGGATTGATGCAGGTGTACAATTTCCGAGTGATGTGGAAGCGGGCTGGAAACTGGGGGAACAGGTTGCAAAAGAAATAATAGAAAAAGCAAAGAATGACGGATCAGCAAAAAAATGGGAGGGCACACCTAACAAGGATCCCCAAAAATGGACCGGGGCTTACCCGATGGGTGCATCACTTGCATTATTTACGCCGATGGTCATACGTTCAGCTGATCAATTCAGGCCTGCGCCACCTCCCGATTTTGAATCGGATATGAAAGAGCTTAAAAATTTCAAACAGACTTTTAATTCCCGATACACCGCCTATTTCTGGGCCAACAACGGACCGGAGTTATGGAACGACCTGCTTAGTCAGAAAATGTTTGAATACCGCATGAGCGATGATGCGCCCACGGCTGCACGCATATACACTGTATTGAATACAGCCTTTCATGATGCGATCATTTCGGTCTTTGATGCTAAATATGCTTATTGGGGTATCAGGCCCAACCAGTACGACACCACTTACAAATCACTGATACCAACACCACCATTCCCGGGATACCCCTCAGGCCATGCCATGGGTGCCGGAACTTCCTGCGCCGTGCTGGAATATTTTTTTCCTGCCGATGCGAAGCAGTTTCAAAAGCTGGCGCAGGATTGTGCAGATTCAAGATTCTATGCAGGCATTCATTTTAGAACAGATAATGAGACCGCATTAAAAATGGGTAAAGAGCTTGGTAAATATGTTGTGGAGACATGGATGAAGAAATAAAAAATGTTCCCGCTGATTGCAAAATCGCAACAAGTAGCAGGTGACAAAATAAGTTCTGAAGCTTTTTTAGCTATTGAACATATAATGAATGAATTGACAACAGCAACTTCAGTCCCGAATCAAGTTACTGAGTTAGATATGTTAAGAGCAGTCTGTCAGAAAGGAACAATGAAAAATGTAAAACTTACTAAAGTTGATATTAAACTAGTTTCATTTGAAAAAACTAATTATTTATTTGATATTAAAACTGCAAAACCAAATGCCGGTGGCTTCAAAGAATTTAAAAGAACTTTACTGCAATGGACAGCAGCTGTACTTGCAAAAAATTAAAACAATTCAGGTGAGTATCCCGATATTGATATTTAAAAAATAAAAAGATGCATCAATTTCTTTTCTTTGAAGGAGGCAAAGCTTTAAGATGGAAAATTATCTCAGAATATGCTGTTTTATCTTTTTCTGTACGATTTAGAACTGGTCTCTTAAACTGATTTACTATCCTCATCCCGGCTCTTTCTGCAGGTCGTTCCATAACTCCGGTCCGTTGTTGGCCCAGAAATAGGCGGTGTATCGGGAATTAAAAGTCTGTTTGAAATTTTTAAG
>JANYIM010000176.1 GCA_025362055.1 Bacteroidota bacterium | reverse complement strand
GGCCGCCTCCAGGCTTTGCGCTACGGGATACGGATATGGTATCGTGAATTTGGAATAGCTTTTAATGGTATGGGCCACCGTTTTGGTGCTGAACTTCCGGTACAGGTTATACGCTTCTTTACCATAAGCGCTCATGCACATTACCTTTTTCCCTTCCACCATCGTAGGCATGGCATCCCATATAAATTTGCGGGAAGAACCCCAGGCAAAATCACGCACCATATCGGCTTTGAATACCCAGGTCTTCTTTTCAGTTGATTTTTGTTTTTCTCTTGCTACGGCTTCATCCAGTGTTACGATCTCGGTAACATCTGTGGCCGTTTGCGCCTTTTGCCAACGGGCCATTTGTGCCGGAGACAGCACCTGTTGGTAGTTCTGGCACTGGCCGGTTCCCATTACCACATGATCGGCGGGAACAGTCATTGCAACTTTAAAATTTCCGAACGTGAGTGCAAATTCACCGGAACCAACGAACTGGTGGTTTTGCCATCCCTGGAAATCGCTATACACACAAAGGCGGGGATACCATTGTGTCATGGTATAAAGATCATTACCGTCTTCAGGGAAATTTTCAAATCCACCACGGCCGCCATATTTCAGTTTTTCAATGATATTGTAATCCCAGTCAACTTTAAAGATAAATTGTTGTCCGGGTTTAAGTGCCTGCGGCATTTCTATCCGCATCATTGTTTTATTGATGGTATAGGTAAGTGATTTACCAGCGGCATCGGTTACACTATGAATATTATCGCCGTACTCGCGGTCCTTATCGATCTTCCCGGTATAACGTTGTATATCCGCTTCGGTGATCGACTTGGGCATGAAATTACTGGTTTGATAACCCGAATTATTTTTAGTGCTATGCTCATTCTCATCCAGCTGCAACCATAAATAGGTCAATACATCGGGGGAGTTGTTGTAGTAGGTGATGGTTTCTTTACCTTCCAAACGGCGGCTTGGTTCAACCAGTTCGCAAACGATATCATAATCGCAGCGCTGTTGCCAGTACTTTGGGCCGGGGGCACCGCTAGCGGTACGAAATTCGTTTGGTGTAGGAAGGATGGTCCCCAATTGCTCAAAACGATTACCATGGTTACTGCCGGGATTATTTTTAATATCCTGTGCGGTAGCAATTACACATAAAGTGATCGCAAAAACAGCTGCAAATAATTTTCTCATTGATGGTTAGTTTTATAGCGATAAAAGTAAGTGAAATGCCCATGGCAGCAAAATGATGAGAAAGAAATATGATGAGTGGTTCATTGTTGGTTCATTATACAGGCCATCTCTCCCATACCATCTTTACGGCAATACAGAACGCAATACCGCTAAGCGCCCATACCCACCATTTCCGATCCAGTTTTGCGGTATTAACGACGATATAACTCAGTAGTAAAATAGAAAGCACGACCACAATTTGTCCCGCTTCCAGCCCAACATTAAATCCAAATAAACTCCACCCGATCCTTTGGTCTTTTGCCATCATAAAACGGATAGCATTGGCAAAGCCAAGTCCGTGTATCAATCCAAAGAACAATGCCAGGAAATAATTTAACCGCAATGACCTTGGCTTATACTCTTTTTGAAAAAAATTAAATACTGCAGTAGCGATGATGGTACAGGGAATTAAAAATTCAACCCAGTTGCTATTAACCCGGATTACATCATACACACTCAATGCCAGGGTGAGGGAATGCCCGATCGTAAAAGCGGTGACCAACACCAGTACCTGCTTCCAGTTGCCCAATAAATAAAGGGCACTTAATGCCAGTACAAAAAGGATATGATCCAATGCATCCCAGGCAATGATATGGTGCCAGCCCATTTTAAAATAAAAACCTACATCCTGCATAGAATATTCCGGAGTTAAAAGTTTGTGTTAGTTTTGTTATTCAAATATTTTTTAAAGGAACGTTTTTTTATTAATCGCTGCGCAAAATGATGAATCTTTTATTTAAATGGCTGATGGTGGGCGGACTATTTTTGGGCAACCCCAATAATAGCTTGCAACAGTGTTCTGTGGATAAGCACCCCATCTATATGAGTGTTACTGAAGTTGAACACAATGCCAAAGACAAGACCCTGGAGATCAGCTGTAAGATATTCACCGATGATCTTGAAAAAACGCTCCGGAAAAATTATAAGGGATTCGTAGACCTGATCAACCCAAAGGATAAAGTTGCCATGAACAAACTGGTAAGCGATTATGTGTTGGCACATTTATCCATAAAAGCAGATGGTAAACCCGTTGCATTGCAATTTTTAGGATACGAGCAGCAGGAAGAAGGCATCAGCAGTTATTACCAGGTAAATAATATTGCCTCCGTAAAAAAGATAGATGTCACCGACAATATTTTATATGAATACAAAGATCAGCAGATCAGTATCATCCACGTTATTGTGAATGGGAACAGGAAAAGTACGAGGTTAATTAATCCGGAAGATAAGGCAAGTCTTGAGTTTTGAGTTTTCTGTTTTTCCACGTCGAAGATTATACTGACTTAGGTGCGATCTTTAAACTTTTTGCCTTTGATCATTGATTTGTTGAGGTAGATCATGAAGGCGGCGATTTTCGCCGCAATGATTTCCGCCTCATTATATAATTCTTCAAATTTCTCCTGTATTATTAAACCCTGGTCCAATGCCCTGTACAATTGACACTTTGCTTCATTCAATGAACCCTTAGCAATGCCGAGAAAATTTATGAATTCTAACCGACTTTCTCTTCCAAACCCTTCTGCAATATTATCCATTACAGACCCTGATGAACTTTTAATCTGTTCTTTAAACTTTCTTTTGCGAATTTTTCACTAACACTCAAAAGAAAGATGGAATTGGCAAATTTTCTAGCCAATATCCAAACTTCCAGGTCTTCAAAACGTTGAATTGTTGCCATAACACAGCGTACTTGAATTTAAAAAACAGAAAACTCAAAACTCAAAACTTTACTCCTCCATATTCTCCTTTATCTCCTCCGATATCTTCACCAGCAACTTATCGATCCGCTGCCCGTCCATATCAATGATCTCCAGGTCAAAACCACGCCAGTCGAATTTTTCACCGGTTACGGGTATGTGTTCCAGTTCGTGCAGGACAAATCCGGCCAGTGTATCAAAATCATGGCCCTCTTCATTGGCCCAATCAGTTTTATCAAAGCGGCTTAAAAAATCAAAGAAGGGAATTTGTGCATCTACCAGGAAAGTACCATCAGCTCTTTCTACAATTTCATATTCCTCTTGTCCTGTTTGCGGTACATCGCCAACGATCGCTTCCAAAATATCATTGAGGGTTATCATGCCTTCCAGCGTGCCATATTCATTCACGATAAAACAACTGTGGATCTTTGTTGCCTTGAATTTTTCCAATAACTGGTAAGCCGAATTATTTTCAGGTACAAATAAAGCAGGTTTGGCAAGTTCTTTTAAAGTTACTACCGGAGAGGCTTTCAGCAGGTCTTTAATATGTATGATCCCTTTGATATTGTCAACAGTATCTTCGCATACGGGGTAACTTGAATAAATGATGGTAGAAAATTTATCCTTTACCTGTTGTACCGTATCATTCATATTAAACCAGGCGATATCTGTTCGATGTGTCATCAGCGATGTGATATTCCTATCACCTAAATGAAATACGCGTTCAATGATCTCCTTTTCTTCTTCCTCAATGGTACCGTGTTCGCTCCCTTCGGTGATCATGGCTTTTATCTCTTCTTCGGTAACGGCACTATCATTCGATTTTTTAATATTGAATATCTTAAAAACAAGATTGGATATTGCCGAAAGCAGCCATACGATCGGGTGGGTTATGACAGATAAAAAATTCATCGGTCCTGCTACCAGCCTTGCGATCTTTTCTGCGCGCAACATGCCCATTCTTTTCGGGATCAGTTCACCGATGATGATGGAAAGAAATGTTACAATAATAACAATGAGTACGGTTGCAATGGTATTGGCATAGGGCTTTGTAAGGTCGAATCGTTCAAAGAAGGGTTGAAAATGATGACTGAATTTTTCGCCCGAATAAACACCCGTTAAAATGGAGATAAGTGTGATGAAGATCTGTGCCGTGGATAAGAATTTCTCGGGGTTCTCTGCCAGTGTCAATGCCGCCCTTGCCTTGGCATCGCCTTTATTGGCAAGGCTTTCCAGCCGGCCTTTACGGGCGCTCACCAATGCGATCTCGCTCATCACCAACAGGCCATTGATCAAGATAAGCAGGAATAAAATAAACACTTCTAACATGGGGATCAGGCTAAACCGTAGTTTCTGTTAAACGATCTGCCCGACAAATATCCGATAAGTATTCCAATCAGGGTGCCACCAATTATATCTATGGGGTAATGCACACCCACGTACACCTGTGCATAGGAGATGCCGAAGGCCCATAAAAAAAATACCAGCGGCCATTTACCGAACCTTGGTTTAAGGGTTAGATATAAGAACATCGCCATGCCAAAATGGTTGGCAGCGTGTGAAGAAGTGAAACTGGAACTCTGTGGCCTGTAACCCACCAGCACATTTATCCACGATGCGTAATCGGGATTATTGCAGGGACGAAGCCGCCAGATATTCTCTTTAATGAGTGTGCTGCTTACAAAATCGGTCAGTATCACCGTGCTTGCCGCAAATGCGATCCACCACCAGCCGTTCTTTTTATAATTGATCGCCACCATCAGTACTAAAAAAAGATACAGCGGTATCCACACATTGGAATTACGCAACCAGGGCATCAGCCAGGTAAAGAAAGGGTTATGCCAGTCGCTGTTGATAAGCCTGAATAAATGATGGTCGTATGAAAGCAACTGTTGCATAATGCGTAAAGATAATCTATCTCCTGAATTGCCACGGCCTTAAGGCCGTGGCAATTCAAAGGCTATGGCAATGAATAAAAACTTACAGGGCTTTAGCCAATCTACAAAATCAATGTAGAAGTGTTAAATATCGAATGCCAAAAAATAATTAAACTAATTTAGCAGCCGGTAAAATAAATGCTCATGCAATTTTTAAAGCAGGTCCCCAGGTTATTGCGTTGGATATTTTCAGTAGTATTGCTACTATTGGTTGTAATGACCTTTTTCAGGTTTATGTTCTTTTGGGCCTACAATCCGCCCGGAAAGGCTTTTTCAGGATCTGCATTCATATTAGGGTTGCGTTATGACGCAAGGGTGGTTTGCGTTATTGGTTTAAGCATGTTGATCTTGTGCGCTATTCCGTTTATCAATCCTATTAAGACTATCAAAGCGAAAAGATTCTGGAATATTTTACTCCCTTTTTTATTCATACTGATGATATTTATCTATGCAGTAGATTATTATCATTTTGATTATCTCCACCAACGGTTGAACGCATCGGTATTGAATTATTTGCAGGATGCAGGCATATCAGGAAACATGATGTGGCAAACCTATCCTGTTGTAAAAATATTTTTATTGCTCGTTGTATTGGTCCTGCTCGCAAGATTTGGCTTTGGCCGTTTATTGCGCACTTATCAAAGGCAACAACCACCAACTAACAAAAAAAGGGTACTACTTTATATTATTACCGTATTGATCTTTGCGCAATGTATCATTGGCAAGATCGTTTTAAAAGGAGGCCAATTCCCATTGCGCTGGAGCGATGCATATACTTTGAGTGATGATTTTAAAGCCAACCTTGCATTAAATCCCTTCCAGAGTTTTTTAAGCACCTTGAGTTTCAGGAATTCCACTTTTGATATTAAAAAAGTAAAAGAGTATTATCCTTTAATGTCATCTTATCTTGGTGTACAGGCACCAGATAGCGTTCAATTGGATTATGCAAGGAATTACCCTGGATTAGATAGTGCCGCCAATAAACCCAATGTGGTGGTGGTCATCTGTGAAAGCTTCAGCGCCTATAAAAGCAGCATGTATGGGAACCCGTTAAATACTACGCCTTATTTTGCTTCACTTTGTGATAAAGGTGTTTTCTACGACCGTTGTTTCACCCCTTCTTATGGTACTGCACGTGGTGTATGGGCCACCATCACCGGTATTCCTGATGTGGAGAGCCCCAGCACGGCAAGCCGTAACCCGAATGCAGTTGACCAGCACACGATCATCAATGATTTTAAGGGCTACAGCAATTTTTATTTTTTAGGGGGAAGTGCTACCTGGGCAAATATCCGTGGCGTACTCACCAATAATATCCATGGATTGAATTTGTATGAAGGAGAAAATTTTAAAGCAAAGACCATTGATGTATGGGGCATCAGCGATAAGAATTTATTTTTAGAATCGAATGCCATATTAAAACAGCAGACAAGACCTTTTTTCGCAGTCATTCAAACCGCCGACAATCACCGGCCCTATACCATTCCTTCTGAAGACAAAGCTGCATTCAGGCTGATGAATTTTTCAACGGATTCCCTTCACCGTTTTGGCTTTGAGACCAATGACGAGATGAACGCTTTCCGTTATACTGATTTTTGTTATGAGCAATTCATTGAAGCGGCAAAGAAGGAGAAATATTTCGACAATACCATTTTCGTTTTTGTCGGCGATCATGGCATCCGTTATTCCGGCGACCTTAATTATTTTCCACCATCCTGGGTACAACAGGGGCTTACCTGTGAGCATGTACCCCTGCTATTCTATGCGCCCAAGCTATTACAACCAAAACGGGTACACGAAGTTTGTTCGCAGGTGGATATTTTACCTTCCCTGGCATCATTGGCAAAGATCTCCTGTCACAATACAACCTTTGGAAGAAACTTATTCGATTCTGTTTCATCTCGTCACTATCAGAATTATTGGCTTTCAGAAAAATTTGCTTTTATCATTGATCATGATGTAAAAACGATCGGCCTGGTGAGCAACAGGTATTATTATTTAAAGAATTTGAGATCGGGTAAGGAAGATCTTGTTTCTGCTGAAGTCAATGAACCCGTTCCGGTAAATTCAAAAACAGACAGCGTGAAACATTACCTGGGCCGATTAACGGATGCATATTATGAAACAGCAAAATACATATTGTTGAATAATAAGAAAGTAGCCCGGAGTCAATAGTCGGGAGTCAGGAGTTATTGACTATTGACTATGGACTACTGACTCCAGACTACAGACTAATGACTAC
>JANYIM010000169.1 GCA_025362055.1 Bacteroidota bacterium | reverse complement strand
CATCGGCATGCATTTTATGAACCCTGTACCGGTGATGAAACTGGTTGAAATAATAAATGGCTATGCTACTGAAAAAGAGGTTACAGATACCATTGTTGAATTAAGTAAACAACTGGGTAAGGTTCCCTGTGCGGTAAATGATTATCCCGGTTTCATTGCCAACCGCATTTTAATGCCGATGATCAATGAGGCCATTTACAGTTTGTTTGAAGGTGTTGCCGGTGCGGAAGAAATTGATACTGTAATGAAACTGGGCATGGCTCATCCAATGGGGCCCTTGCAACTGGCGGATTTCATTGGCCTGGATGTTTGCTATTCCATATTAAAAGTATTACAGGAAGGATTCAGGACTTCCAAGTATGCGCCTTGCCCCTTGTTGGCAAATATGGTGATGGCAGGAAAGTTAGGCGTTAAGAGTGGTGAAGGATTTTACACTTATACTCCCGGAAGCAAAGACCTGATAGTGAGTGAGCGGTTCAAATAAATATTAAAAACTACTGTTATGAAAAAATATCTTTCGACACTTACATTGATATTCGTTTCTATTGCAGCTTTTTCACAATCGACCGTTAATCCTAAAACAAAATTTGTTGGCAAGTGGCTGCTGGTGAAGCATACTTTTACAGAAAAAGGCAAGACGGAAGACCTGCTTACTGCGAATGAAGTTTATACCTATGATTTTGCAGCCAATGGCACGTATGCTGTAAGCTATACCGACAAAAAGAAAGAGAGCACTACTGTTTACAAAGGAAAATGGCAGGTGATCGGCGGCGGAAAAAAAATAAGGTTATATGCTAATGTACTGCCTACGGAACCGGGGAGATTAGTATCCGACAATCTTTTACCCATCATTAGTATAAGCGCTACGCAATTTGTAACCAAAGAATTGTTGTTTGGCATGGATCTGATGGGCACAAGTTATTACAAGAGACAATAGATCTTACAAAAAGAAAAAATATGTAGGCAATCGACCTCACACTGAATATTTTACACCTCGCTTATCACCAGGTAACATCTAATTTTGACTTCCTTCCTTTTAATAATATCCGTACTTATACCATTTCCAATGATTAGCAGAAACTGAGACATTACGATGTCATAGGTATAAGTGCCTGACAGCCTGGAGCCGTCTTGACACCTGAATAAAATCTATCCTTTAATCACTTACATTTGTAACAGCCCTTCTTTCATTTAACAACTGCACTTATGGATAGAAAATACTGGGAAACGATCGCTCCAAAGTATGAAACAGAAATATTTGATGTGCTGCGTAATGATACTTCCGGCATCATCGTTGCTGCCATTGAACAAATGGCCTCGCGCAAAAAAACGGTGATCGATATCGGCTGCGCCGTTGGGAAGTGGATCCCCGTGCTGGCCCCGAAATTTAAACAAGTGATCGCCGCAGACATATCTGCAATAAACCTTCGCATCGCAAAAGAAAAATACCAGCAATATGATAATGTAGAATATACAAGAATGGATATGTCGGCAGATGACCTGACCGTAACACCCTGCGATACCGCCATCTGCATCAATGCGATACTTACCGATTCTCTTGAAAAAAGAATTAATTTTTTTCAGTCCCTTTCCATTTGCCTTAACAAAGGGGGTAAACTGGTGTTGGTAGTGCCTTCATTGGAATCAAAACTATATACCAATATCATTGCCAACCGCTGGAATGTTGATGATGAAAAAGGTGATAAGCCGCCGGAAGGTAAAAAAGCGATCCGGCAAATAAGGAATATCAAACAAGGCGTAACCGATATTGATGATGTACCTACCAAACATTATTTAAAAGAAGAGTTGGAATTATTACTCACACTGGAAGGCTTTAAAGTAGACCGGGTTGAAAAGATCAACTATGGCTGGAATACAGAATTTCACAAGCCTCCTAAATGGTTAAAGGGCCCCCACCCCTGGGACTGGATGTGCACTGCAAAGAAGACCAGTTAAAATATTCTTGTTATGGCCTTTTACCGATAATGCTATTTTTAATAAATTAGTATCGCTTTACTGATCAATCAACTCATTTTTATATGGCAAAGAAAGAAAAATTAATAGATAATCATATCGCTAAATCAGCAGATTTT
>JANYIM010000163.1 GCA_025362055.1 Bacteroidota bacterium | reverse complement strand
AAAAAAGTAGATGTTAAGACGGCTTGGAGCCGCCGACACCTATAAAAAAATCCTCTCAAAAAGAGAGGATTGATACAATTAGTTTTGGTTTTTATCTTACCACTTATCTACTTCTTCTGTACTGCCGTTATCAACCGGAGTGGTAGTGTCGTGCGTTGAACTATTTTCAACTGGTGCGTCATTATTTGCCACCGGAGTTTCTGTTTTTTCTTCAACAACTTCAGTAGTTTCTATAGCTGGTTCAACGGAAGCTGTTGTTGGTGCCTGGCCATCCTCCCCTTCATAAGGGGTATCATGGTTGAAGGCATCAAAGTCAAAATCGGGCATCAACTCTGTCTTCACATAATCTACCGCTTCACCCAATCCTTTGATGAATTTATTGAAGTCTTCTTTGTAAAGAAATATCTTATGCCTGTCGTAACCGTCAGAGTCAAAGCGTTTACGGCTCTCCGTGATGGTCAAATAAAAGTCGTTGCCACGGGTTTCTCTTACATCAAAAAAGTAAGTCCTGCGTTTTCCTGCCCGGATGCGTTTACTGTATACGCTTTCCATTTTTTTGTCGTTGTTTTCGTACGCCACTGGTATAAAATTTTAGTTTTAAACGATTTGCCCGATTATCCGGGATGAGCAAAGATAAAATTGTTTTCGAATCCACAAAATATAACCTTTGGGCACGGGAATTAGGCAGTAAACCCTTGTAAGTCGAGGGATTGGTTCGAGTATTGAAACCTAATTCCAAATTCCCAATTACTCAAGCTCAGGCACCGTAGTATCACCCTCCCTGCCCCCGGTCCTGCTCCTGCTGCCGGGCGTACATTTCAGCATAGATGCCTTCCTTCGCCAGTAGTTGCTGGTGTGTTCCTTCCTCGGCGATCTTTCCCTCATCCAGCACAATGATCTTATTAAATTCAAACAGGGAAAATATCCGGTGCGTGATGATAATGGCTGTTTTATTATCCAGGTAAGCATCTAAATTACCAATGATCTCTTTTTCGGTACGGGCATCTACCGCACTGAGGCAATCATCAAAAATGACGATCTCCGGATCTTTGATCAATGCCCTTGCAATGGAGATGCGCTGTTTTTGCCCGCCACTGAGGGTTACACCCCGCTCGCCTATCCCGGTCTCATACCCGTGCTGGAACCTTTTGATCTCTTCGTGTACACTTGCCTGTGTGGCTGCATTTACAACAGCATCCTGTGAAGCATCCTCCATACCAAAACGGATATTATTGCTGACCGTTTCACTGAATAAAAAAACATCCTGCGGTACATAACTGATCTGTGTGCGCAATGATTCAAGATTGATCTTATTCAGCGGTATACCATCAAACAATATCATTCCCTTTTGCGGTTCATACATATGCAACAATAATTGTGCAATGGTTGATTTACCCGAACCGGTCCTGCCTACTATAGCGATCTTCTCTCCTGCCTTCACCTGCAATGAAAAATCATTGAGTGCGTGGATGCCGGTGTGCGGGTAAACGAAATCGACGCCGGTAAATGAGATATTACCCTGCAAAAGAGGCTTTATATTTTCCGGGGAATCTTTTATCACCGGGTCGGTATGCAGGAACTCGTTGATCCGTCTTTGCGATGTAACGGCCCTTTGTGTAATACTTGCCGTCCATCCAATGGCACTAACGGGAAAGGTTAGCATCTGTATATACATTACAAACTCGGCGATCTTACCCACACTGGCACCATCCACTTTATTCACTACATCCAAACTTCCCACCATGATCGTTATTAAGGTACTTAAACCAATGAGTAATGCCATGCTGGGGAAATAAATGGCTTCTGTTTTTGCAAGGCTCAATGCATTTGCCCGGTATGCCTCGCTGTTCCTTTTAAAAAATCCCAGCATGGGTTTTTCCTGTACAAAGGATTTGATCACGCGTATGCCTGAATAAGATTCCTGCGCATTGGTTGTGAGGTCACTTAACAGGGATTGAATGCGTTCACTTTTTTTATTGATGATATTATTTACAAAATAAATGGTGATGGCAAGGATGGGTAAAGGAGACAATGCAACCAGGGTGAGTTTAGGGCTTGCCTTTAGCATAAAGAATATACTGAAGCCGATCACAGCTGCAAGGTTAATGAAATACATGATAGCGGGGCCTGTGTACATCCGCACACGGCTTATGTCTTCAGAGATACGGTTCATTAGGTCGCCCGTACTATGCGTCTTATAAAATTGCGTATCCAGTTTTTGGTAATGAGAGAAGACCGCATTCTTCTGGTCATATTCAATATGCCGGCTCATCACAATGATCGTTTGCCGCATCAGGAACATAAAAAAGCCACTGATGATGGCCAATACCAGTAAGGTTAAACCTGCAAAAAGGATTTTATGGGAGAACCCATGGTCCGCTTTTCCGGAAGCGTTCTCATCAAAATTTTTAATGACAGCTCTTACAATGATATCATAATTCTTTTCGTCATTTTTTGCAGTAAGAAGATTTGCACTGCTATCAGCTGTTTTTATAGAATGTACCACAGTATTCACCACATAGCCGGTCAGTTGTGGTGCCAATATGCGGAAATAATTGGTGAGTACCACGAATACGATACCCAGCATAAAATGCCAGCGGTATTTCCAAAAATATTTATTGAGCGTGGAAAGTTGCTTCATTGATGAACGAAGGTAAATTAAAAATCCTCCTTTTGAGGAGGAGGACCTTTAAAAAATATTATGCATCAATATCTATTTTTTGCATCCGGGGCGCCAAAAAGTGCATAAAGAGCCAGGCTATAAGATATGCTGCCCCGCAAATGAAGAACATGATATAATAACCGGTCTTGATCTGCCCGATGCTTTCAAAATATACAAACATTCTTTTTTGAACCAATAAGGTTAACAGGATGCCTCCGACCCCGCCAAACATACCACCGATACCTGTTACAGAAGCCGTAGCTTTTTTAGGAAACATATCACTAACAGTAGTGAATATATTGGCACTCCACGCCTGGTGAGCCGCAGCTGCAAGCCCTATCACCGCAACGGCCAGCCACATATTTATATCGCCCAGGAGTTGTGCAAACACGATGGGCAATACCAGGAAGGCATAGATCAACATACTTGTTTTTCTTGCTTTGAAAACCGGCCATCCTTTATTAATGAATTTCATAGGTAACCATCCTCCATAAATACTGCCAAAGCTTGCAATGATATATACAATCGCAGACGGCCACATAAGTTGATTGTCTGTTAAACTATATTGCTTTCTTAAAAAATCGGGTAACCAAAAAAGATAGAACCACCACACAGGATCCGTAAGAAATTTACCAATTGCAAAAGCCCAGGTTTGTTTAAAACTGAGCAATTTGAGCCATGATACTTTTTCCTTATTAGACTCCCC
The DNA here is from genome assembly GCA_025362055.1 of Bacteroidota bacterium. GTDB lineage: Bacteria > Bacteroidota > Bacteroidia > Chitinophagales > Chitinophagaceae > Ferruginibacter. The sequence continues at coordinate 2,335 of JANYIM010000163.1, read as the reverse complement.
TTCATCTTTATCACTGTGTATATAATTGAATTCTGCTTCTGAAAGCCTTTTTTGTTTGGATGGGATCTCGTAAAAAATAAACCACAATACCAGCCATATGATACCGATCAGCCCGGTAAGGATAAAAGCCCACTGCCATCCCCAGTTATGTGCAATTAAAGGAACCGTAAGCGGTGCAACAATGGCCCCGATATTAGATCCACTGTTGAAAATGCCCGTTGCCAATGCCCTTTCTTTTTTTGGAAACCACTCTGCCGTTGCTTTTATGGCAGCAGGGAAATTACCCGATTCTGTAATGCCTAAAAATATTCTTGCGATACTGAAAGTACCTGTACCAGTTGCAAAAGCATGACACACGGCAGCAATACTCCATAAGCCTGTCGCTAACGCATACCCGATCTTAGTACCCAGTTTATCAATTATCCTTCCTGCGAATAACATGCCCAATGCATAGGCCGCTTTAAAAGCAATTTCAATGTTGGAGTAATTTGCCGCTTCCTGTACCTTATCCCAGCTAAATGCTGTTGCGAGGTAGGGCTTTATATAACTGATGACGGCCCTATCGAGGTAATTTACAGTTGTTGCAAAAAAAAGCAGTGAACAGATGGTCCACCTGTATTTTCCTATGGCAGCGTTGTTGATGGTCATTTATTGTTTTTTATGGATTGAACCAATGCCAGTACCTCACGGGAAGATACTTCAATTGCGGCATAATCCTTTTGTTCCATTAATTTTTTACTGATGAGTTTGCTACCCATGCCTACAGCGCAAACACCTGCCTTGAACCAACTTTCAATACTTTCCCTTGTAGTATCTACACCACCCGTAGGCATGAACAACAATTTTGGAAAGATATCTTTTACGCTGCTTAAAAATTCGATCCCCAGCATATTACCGGGGAAAAGCTTGATGAATTTTATGCCTGCATTTTCAGCAGCGATAATTTCTGATGGCGTCATGCAACCCGGCGCATAGAATATATCATTCATCACTGCATGGTCGGCCACTTCTTTTACAAAACCCGGGCTCACCAAAAAATCAGCACCGGCAGCCATGTAGTCATTACACTGTTGCCTGTTCTTGATGGTGCCTACACCCAGCAGCAGGCCCGGCATTTCCGCATTCCTTACGGTCACCATTTTTGTAAAATTTTTCAATGCTGCATCACCACGGTTGGTGTATTCCACTGCCTTGATGCCGGCTCTGTAAATGGCTCTTAGCACTTCAACACTAATTGTTTCATCAGCATTGAAGTATAAAGGAAGAATTCCCTGTTCAATGATACTTGCGGTAACTTTTTCGATCTGGGTCATATTGTTTTTGTTTTTTGGGCTAAAGCCCGATCAATGATTTTATATTTTGTCCCGACATAAATGTCGGGGCAATTCATCATATCTTCACTTTGATCACCAGTTTTTTTATTTCTGCATCACCGATCATTGGGGCATGCACATCTTCGGGAAAGAAAATAACGAACTGTCCATCGGTTAACTGGAAATACATGTCGGGTTTTTCATTATACAACTGTACATCTTTTTCGGGGTTGTAACCGCCGTTCTCATTATTACATTTTTCACGGGGCTTCCATCCTATCTGTTCTGTTCCGTTGATGCAAAGTTGAATGTCGATATGTTTATCATGGCATTCAAATTTTGCAACAGATGCCTCGGCTGTCATACCGGTTTTATTGGAGAAGATGGCACGCAGGTCATCACCATCGATCTCGTACTTGCCCGTTTCAATTGTATCCAGGTTTGTTGTTTGAATATATTCAAATGCTTTGGCGAACAACGGATGTACACTGTTGTATTTAGATGCGTTTTGTAAAGTGTCTATGATCATAATTTTTTATTACACGAATTAAAACTAATTACACGAATTCTTACAGTTCAGTAAAGAATTAAAAGTACAAGTGAGTGACACAACGATGTTAAATAGAAATACAAAAGTCTGTCAAACCAGAACATCAATAACAGCAATGCACTCACGAGTAATGCAAATACAGTCATATCTTAAGTCACACCCCTCAGGCACAGGAGGCTTTACCGTTGTACCCTTCCACTACCATCTCCTTTCATCAGGTCTTTCACATCGCTTAAGGTTGCATGGTTCAGGTCACCTGGTATCGTATGTTTCAATGCACTTGCAGCTACGCCAAATTCAGCGGCTTCGGGCATTGGCATGCCGGTAACGAGACCGTAAATGAAACCACTTGCGAATGAGTCACCGCTTCCTACCCTATCGACTATACGCACTTCATATTTTTTTGTATGATAGAACTCTTTCCCATCATAGACCAATGCACTCCACCCGTTATCACTTGCACTATGGCTTT
>JANYIM010000064.1 GCA_025362055.1 Bacteroidota bacterium | reverse complement strand
TGCAAATGGTGGCAGCGGAATCTATAGTTATAGCTGGAACACCATTCCACCCCAATCTACATCCGGTCTCACTAATATTGGCAGCGGAACCTATATCGTTACAGTGAGTAGTGCCGGGTCATGCAGTACCACGGCGTCTTATACAGTCACTCAACCTTCGACCCTCTCTTCTACTTTACCTGTGGTAACAGCAGCTACCTGTGGTAATAACAATGGTAGTATAGGGGTTACAGTTAGTGGGGGCACTGTACCCTATCAATACACCTGGTCGAATGGAGGAACGGCAGCAACGATCACCAATATACCTTCAGGGAATTATTCCTTAAATGTAAAAGATGCTAATGGATGCAATTTTACTGTCGCCAATATAGTAGTAGCTGATAATAATAATCCTGTTACTGTTTCATTGGGCAATGATACCAGTATATGCAAGGGAGAAACATTGACGCTTAGCCCCGGACTATACACTTCATATAGGTGGCAGGATAACAGCACGAACTCAGTTTTTAAAGTGAGCGGCAGTGGCAAATATTGGGTAAAAGTTACAGATGGAACAGGTTGCAGTGGCACAGATACCATCAACGTGATCGTAGATTGCTCAGGCCTTTATTTTCCAGCCGCTTTCACACCAAATAATGACAATTGGAATAATTATTTTGGGCCGCTCGGCAATCTTGGCTCAGTAAGAAATTATTCTTTCCGTGTGTACGACCGGTATGGGCAAATGATATTTTATTCTACAGATCCTTATAAAAAATGGGATGGGACTTTAAAAGGAGGCGGTTATAATACAGGGGCTTTTGCCTGGTTTGCAACTTACAATATTGTAGGACAGCAACCGAGAACACAAAAGGGAACGGTGCTATTGTTGAGATAAATAATTTTAAATGCAAAAGTTTCAGCATTCACTGAACTAATAAGTTCACAATATCAACAGCTACCTGACTTTCAAATTTTACATTTCTCTTACACATGCCCCTGCGCCAGCATTGCGTCAGCCACACGCACAAACCCTCCAATATTAGCGCCTTTCACATAGTCAATGATACCATCCCCATTTTTTCCATACTTTTCACATTGCTTGTGCACATCCTGCATGATCCCCTTCAAACGGTTCTCTACCTCTTCTCTTGTCCAGCTCATCCGGACAGAGTTCTGTGACATCTCCAGTCCCGAAACAGCCACACCACCGGCATTGGAGGCTTTTCCCGGCGCATAAGCGACACCGTTTCTTTGCAGCACATCAATACCTCCGGGTGTGGTGGGCATATTGGCTCCTTCGGCCACCAACATACATCCATTATTCACAAGTACCCCGGCATCTGTTTCAACCAGTTCATTTTGAACGGCACAAGGCAATGCGATATCACATGGGATCATCCAGGGTTTTTTGCCAGCATAATATTTGCATCCGTATGTTTCTGCATATTCACTGATGCGGCCGCGTTTTACATTTTTTAACTCCATCAGGTAAGCGAGTTTTTTTGCATCAATTCCTGCAGGATCATAAACAAAGCCATCGCTGTCTGATGCCGTGATGGGTATGCCTCCCAACTGAATCACTTTTTCAATGGCATACTGTGATACGTTTCCGCTTCCGGATACCACCACTTTTTTTCCTTTGATGTTTTCACCTCTTGCCTTCAGCATTTCTTCTACAAAAAATAAAAGCCCGTAACCCGTTGCTTCCGGACGGATATGACTACCCCCATATGCATAACCCTTACCCGTAAGTACGCCGCTGAATTCATTTTTTAATCTTTTGAATTGGCCAAAAAGAAATCCTATTTCCCTGCCACCTACTCCCATATCGCCTGCCGGGACATCGGTGTCTTTATCAATATGGCGAAAAAGTTCAGTCATGAAACTCTGGCAAAAACGCATCACTTCATTGTCGGACTTTCCTTTGGGATCAAAATCAGAACCACCTTTGCCACCGCCCATCGGCAAAGTGGTGAGTGAGTTTTTAAATGTTTGTTCAAATGCAAGAAATTTTAAAATGCTGAGTGTAACGGTTGGATGAAAACGCAGCCCTCCCTTGTAAGGGCCGATAGCGCTGTTCATTTGTACACGATAACCGCGGTTAACACGATAGTTACCCTCGTCATCCATCCAGGGTACCCGGAAAATGATAATGCGTTCCGCTTCGATTATGCGTTCCAGTATAGCCGCTTTTTTATATTGAGGATGTTCTTCTGTAAAAGGAATGATAGCTTGCGCAACTTCGTAAACAGCCTGGTGAAATTCCGGCTGCCCGGGATTACGCTTTTCCACCATTTGCATGAACTTTTCAATCGCAGCTTTTTGTGTTGCAATCATATAGCAAGATTTAAATGTTAGCAATCGTTTAGCGGGTATGGCTACACCGCCTAAAAATAAGTCTACCAATGTAAAACATATTTTTTGGAAATGCTATAAAGTTCTTGTTAAATAAAGGGCGGGGCCGTGGTTAGCGTTTTCATCAATAACCCTGCAACAATACTCATCAATGATCATTCAACGGCAGACCTCGTTTTTGAAACTCTATCCAATTGAGATATTCATCACCTTTTCGATGTTCTTCCATGGTGATGCAATCATTAACAGGGCAAACCAATTTGCATAAGTTGCAACCCACACACTCTTCTTCTTTAATGGTATAGGTATTATAAGGTTTGCCATACCGCAGGTTAATGGATTGGTGTGATGCATCTTCACAGGCGATATAACAAAGGCCGCAATGGATACATTTATCCTGGTTGATATTGGCGATTATATGATAGTTGATATCCAGGTCTTCCCAATGCGTGATCGTATTGACCGACTTGCCAATAAAATCATCCAATGTCTTAAATCCTTTTTCATCCATCCAGTTATTCAATCCTTCACACATATCTTCCACGATGCGAAAACCATAGGTCATTGCCGCAGTACATACCTGCACATTAGCTGCCCCCAGTAACATAAATTCAACAGCATCCTTCCAGTTACTAACGCCGCCAATACCCGAAATGGGAACTTTTGAAGTAACAGGATCCTGAGAAATGGTAGTTAGCATTTTTAATGCAATGGGTTTTACGGCAGGGCCACAATAACCGCCGAACACTGATTTACCCGCCACATTTGGATTGGGGACCAGTGTATCCAGGTCGATGCCGGTTACAGATTGAATGGTATTGATCAAAGACAAGGCATTGGTGCCCGCCTGCACACATGCCTTACCGGTAGGTACCGGTGAATGTACATTAGGCGTAAGCTTGGTGATGACGGGAATATGCGCTGCTTCCATTACCCACTCCACCACCATTTTCGCAATTTCAGGATCTTGTCCAACTGCGGCACCCATGCCCCTTTCAGTCATACCATGCGGACAACCAAAGTTCAATTCCAGTCCATGTGCACCCGTGTCTTCTACTTTTTTTATTAATTCATGCCAGCTTTTTCTATCATTATCGGCCATTAATGAAATGATCATAGCACGATCAGGAAAAAGCTGAAGGCATTCTTTGATCTCTTTCAGGTTCAGATCCAGCGGGCGATCGCTGATGAGTTCAATATTATTAAACCCCATGATCTTGTGCCCGCCAAAATCCACGGAGGAATACCGGGATGAAACATTTTTCACCTGGCTACCCAATGTTTTCCAAACCACCCCACCCCAGCCGGCTTCAAAAGCGCGGAGTACATTTATTTTTTTATCTGTAGGTGGTGCACTCGCTAACCAAAAAGGGTTAGGCGACTTTATGCCGAGGAAATTTGAACTGATATCTGCCATAAAAAAATTTTTACCACAAAGGCCATTAAGGTTTTTCACAGAGTTCACAAAGATACTTTCCTTTGAGAACCACTTTGTGTTCGCTGTGGTTAGTTAATATTCAAGTATGAAAGAATAGCCATTGCTCCGTCCTTTCCGTGTTGCACAGCATCCACCACTTCCTTACCCCCATTGACACAATCACCGCCTGCAAAGACACCCTTTATATTTGTTTCACTATTTTTTCCAATGCTGATCTTCCCCGACTTATTTTCTATGTTATTATTTTTTACCAGCGTCTCAAAAGGCATTTGCCCTGCAGCCTTGATCACCATATCAACATCCAATGAAAATGTTTCGCCTGTATCCACCGGTGAACGGCGGCCACTTGCATCAGGTTCTCCCAATTTCATTTTACTACAAACCAACTGTTTTACTTTACCGGCTTCACTGATCACTTCTTTTGGTGCTGCCAGCCAGATGATCTTACAACCATCCATTTTGGCTATATCTAACTCTTCCTGTGTACAGGGCTTTTCGTTTTCTGTTCGCCGGTAAACAAGTGTTACCTCGTTTGCGCCTAACCGTTTTGCCTGGGTAGCCGCATCAATGGCAGTCATGCCCATGCCTATCACTGCAACATTATCACCAACGGCTACTTTATCATATCCTTTTTCACGGATATCATAAATAAATGTAATGGCATCTTCAACACCTGCTACCGCTTCACCCGGGATATTCAGTTGCCTTGCCAAACCCACGCCAATACCCAGGTACACGGCATCATAGTTTTTTTGTAACCCGTCCAATGAAATATCCTTTCCCAATTCCTGGTTATATTTTATTGCGATGCCACCGATGGATAAGATATAATTCACTTCATCTTCGCAGAACTGCGGCGTTACTTTATAAGCAGCAATGCCATAGGTCATAAGTCCGCCACCCTTTGCTTCTTTTTCATAGATCGTTACATCGATCCCTTCTCTTGATAGAACATGCGCACAACTTAAGCCGGCAGGGCCAGCACCAACAATAGCAACTTTCTTTCTGCCTCCATTTTCTAAAGAGGGGTAAGGTTTCCGTTCAAATAACTGCCATTTATTTGCCATCGCTTTTTCTGTGGAATAGCGCTGCAATTTTGCTATGGGTATGGCTTCTTCCTCCATTAAATTGAACACACAGGCACCTTCGCATAATTTTTCTACCGGGCAAACCTTACTACACCCTGCACCCATGATATTGCTTGAAAAAATAGTATGTGCAGAACCTTTTACATTATCACTTGCGATCTGCTTAATGAACTTAGGCACATTAATTCCAGTAGGACAACTTTTTGTACACGGTGCATCATAACAATATAAGCAGCGATTCGCCTCTACCAGGGCAGCATCCTTTGTTTCGAACGGCGGATGAATGTCGCTGAAGTTTTGATCGTACTGTTCTTTGGATAATCTATTATTTATTATAGACATAGTTATAATTTGCAATTATGCAGATGGGCAAAATTCAGTCCGGGTGTGCGCAATTGGCACATTTGCATATTATTAGAGTTCTACAAGTTTACCGTAGGTCTCAGGTCTTCTGTCCCTGAAGAACTGCCAGGTGCTGCGTACTTCTTCAATCTTATCCAGGTCAAAATCTGCGATCAATAATTCATCATTATCTTCTGATGCCTGTGCAAAAATTTGCCCGCGTGGATCCACAAAATAACTACTGCCATAAAACTTACCAAGGTTCCATGGTTTTTCTTCACCAACACGATTAATGCAACCCATGAAATATCCGTTTGCAGCTGCGTGCGCAGGCTGTTCCAGCTTCCATAAATATTGTGATAAGCCTGCAACAGTTGCAGAAGGATTGTAAACTATCTCAGCTCCATTTAATCCTAAACATCTTGCACCATCCGGAAAATGGCGGTCATAACAGATGTATACACCCACTTTTGCATACTTGGTTTGAAAAACAGGGTAACCCAAATTACCGGGTTTAAAGAAAAATTTTTCCCAAAAACCGCTTGTATGTGGAATATGATTTTTTCTATACTTACCCAGGTAAGTTCCATCTGCATCAATGACTGCAGCCGTATTATACAAAACGCCCGCCTGTTCTTTTTCATATACCGGCACAATGATCACCATATTGTATTTTTTGGCGTAGGCCTGCATGCGCTCTGTGGTAGGACCAGGAACAGTTTCAGCCGATTCGTACCAGGCCTTATCCTGGCCCGGGCAGAAATATGGCGTATTAAAAATTTCCTGGAAGCACAATATCTGCACTCCTTTCTTTCCCGCCTCTTCTATCAGCGGGATATGCTTTTGAACCATCGCTTCCTTTATTTCTTCAATGGTTCCTTCACCTTCTGTTTTCGGTAATGACATTTGTATCAATCCCGATTTGATCATTCTTGGCATCGCTTATTATTTTAAATTTGAATTATATTTTATTCTCAACTTTTTTTCTCTTAATAAATTTCCCATTCCCCTTTTCCACCAAACATTTCCCATCATCAATCACTTTCTTTCCTCTTAATAATACCGTTTTACACTTTCCGGTAAGTTCCCAGCCTTCATAAGCCGAGTAATCGGTATTCATGTGATGTGTT
>JANYIM010000063.1 GCA_025362055.1 Bacteroidota bacterium | reverse complement strand
ATGGATGTACAACACAGTATCGCCGGCCAATTTACAAGCAGGCTTTACCGTAAGCAGTAAGTATTTTAAAAAAGCTGTTGACAGGAATCGTATAAAAAGACTAATGCGGGAAGCCTATCGTTTGCAAAAGAGCGCACTCATTGAAACATTAAAAGAACAACATAAACAGCTGGCTGTTTTTTTTATTTATGTTGGTAATGAATTACCCGAATATAAAACCGTATTTGATAAGACCGGTGCTGTATTAACCCGGCTAATAAAAATAATGAATGAGAATAGTGTGGCTGATATGTAGCTTTCCGTTTATCGTTCTGATAAAACTATACCAATGGATCATCTCTCCCTGGATGGGACAAAAATGCCGTTATACGCCCACCTGTTCACAATATGGTATTGAAGCATTAAAAAAATACGGGCCCATAAAAGGATTATGGCTTACCCTGAAAAGGGTGGGAAAATGCCATCCATGGGGTGGGCACGGTTACGATCCTGTTCCATAGCGTTCAGAGATCTTTTTTATTTTATTATTTTTTATTTCAGATCTTGTAGGCGTCTGTGCAAAGCAACAGGAAGTTATGCCCGGTAATAAAAGTATGATGACAGCGTACTTCGGCATAAACATTTTATTTATGGATACAAGGTAATCCAAAAAATAAAAAACTGCAATCAAAATGATTGCAGTTTGAATAGGGGCCCGGAAGCCTGAATCAAATAGTAAGCTAAGAGAATAAAAGAGAACGGCTTTTAACTCCTTGTCCCTTTGGCCTCTTAGCTAAAAAATAATTATTAGATAAATTCCTTACATCCCAAAACGCTCCGCCACTTTATTCCAGTTCACTAAATTCCAGAATGCCGCCAAATAATCTGCACGGCGGTTTTGATAGTGTAAATAATAAGCATGCTCCCAAACATCACAGCCTAAGAGGGGCGTACCTTTTACATCTACTACTTCCATCAGGGGGTTATCCTGGTTTGGAGTAGAAGAAACTTCCAGTTTGCCATCCTTCACTATCAGCCATGCCCAACCGCTACCAAATCTTGTGATGCCTGCTGCTGCAAATTTTTCCTTGAATGCATCAAAAGACCCAAATGCTGCATTGATGGCATCTGCAAATTTTCCGGAAGGAATGCGGCCAGCATTAGGAATCATACTTTCCCAGAAGAAACTATGGTTCCAGTGCCCGCCACCATTATTGCGAACTGCAGGACTGATGCTACCTGCATGTTTTACAAGTTCTTCCAGGCTTTTATTTTCATTTTCTGTGCCTGCAATTGCTTTATTGAGATTATCTACATAAGCCTGGTGGTGTTTGCCATGATGTATCTGCATTGTTTTTGTGTCGATGTATGGCTCCAGTGCTTCGTGAGCATATGGGAGAGCCGGTAGTGTAAACGCCATAAGTATGTATTTTGAATGTTAAATGATGAATTGATTTGAATAACAAATTTACAAAGGGATGGTTGAATAACAGGCATGGAAGATCATTTCTTTCTTATTTCGCAAGTCAGCGCCTGGCTTTAAAAAAATCTTTCATTAAACCGGCGCAATCTTCTTTCAATATACCATTTAAGACCTCTGTTTTTGGATGAAAGGGGCTCTTATCCCCTGTAGTTTTTTTATAACCATTTTTTTCATCATTGGCGCCATATACGATCCTCCCCATCTTGCTCCAGTATAAAGCGCCGCAACACATCAGGCAGGGTTCCAACGTTACATACAGGGTAGCTTTGGGCAAATATTTACTACCTAAAAAATTAAAAGCGGTGGTCAATGCCAGTATCTCGGCGTGGGCAGTACTGTCATTTAATAATTCTACCTGGTTATGCGCACGGGCGATCACCTTATCATTCATGACAATGATGGCACCCACGGGCACTTCCCCGGCATCAAATGCTTTTTGGGCTTCATTCAGCGCCTGCTGCATGTATTGCTCGTCTGTCACTTGCTGTGTTTTTTATTTAGCAGAAAAAAAAGAAGATGCTAATCCCTTTCGCTCTTTTTCTCGTTTATCTTTTAGCTAATTCTTTTACCTTTCCGCAAATTTAGTTGTAATGGCAGATATAAACACTCTTTTACAGATGCGCCGCTATTTTGATAGTGGTGTCACAAAACCATATTCTTTTCGCAAAGAGCAATTGATAAAATTGCGGGATGCTGTTAAAAAGTATGAACAGCCTTTGCACGAAGCATTGTACACCGACCTGAAAAAAAGCCCGGAAGAATGCTGGGTAACTGAAACGGGGTTTTTAATTGCCGAGATCAACAATACTTTAAAGAACCTGAAACAATGGATGCAGCCCGAAGGAGTATCTACCAACTTACTGAACCTTCCTTCCAAAAGTTATGTGATAACAGAACCTCTGGGCATGATACTCATTATTGGCCCATGGAATTATCCACTGCAATTATTATTCACACCATTGGTAGGAGCTATTGCGGCGGGGAACTGTGTGGTGCTGAAGGCTTCGGAGTTTGCCCCTGCAACGGTTGCCGTGATGCAACAGATCATTGATGAGATTTTTGAAAAGCAATATGTACAATTGATGGAAGGGGATGGGGCTGCTGTGATTCCTGAGATGATGAACAACTTTACATTTGATCATGTATTCTATACCGGTAGTACAGCGGTAGGGAAAATAATTTATAAAATGGCGGCCGAAAGACTGGTGCCTGTTACTTTGGAACTGGGTGGTAAAAGCCCCTGTATAGTAGAATCGGATGCCAATATCAAAGTGGCAGCAAGACGTATAGCTATGACAAAATATTCCAATGCAGGACAAATGTGCGTTGCCCCGGACTATGTGCTGGTACATGAATCTAAAAAAGATGAATTGGTTGCGGCATTAAAAAATACCATCGGGCAATTCTTTGGCGATAAAGCAGAGGATAGTTATAACTATTCAAAGATGATCAATGAAAAACAATTCAACCGCGTGTCCACTTACCTGCAACAGGGAAAAATTGTTCACGGTGGAAGAACGAATGCATCAAAATTATTCATTGAGCCTTCTGTTTTGGTAGATGTTGCATTGGATTCACCGGTGATGCAGGAAGAAATATTTGGCCCGGTATTACCTGTTATTTCTTTTGCAACGGCAGCCGATGCAAGGCAGGTCATTGCCAATCATCCCAACCCGCTGGCGTTCTATGTTTTCACTTCTTCAAAACGCAAGGAGGCCGAATGGCTCAACAGTGTTGCCTTTGGGGGAGGTTGTGTTAATAATGCCAGCTGGCATCTCACCAATCATCACCTGCCTTTTGGCGGAAGAGGCTTTAGTGGGACAGGGCATTATCATGGTAAATATTCCTTTCAAACCTTCAGTCATAAAAAGGCGATCATGAAAACGCCTACCTGGTTCGATCCCAACATAAAGTACCCGCCATTCAAAGGGAAATTGAAATTGTTTAAGCTGGTGATACGTTAAACCATCTTCGAAAAGACTTTCAGAAATTAAATTGGCTATTCTTGTTAACTTTAATCTTATTAAAGAAGGGATTCATCGAAAAATTAATGAGGAATTACTATAATTCCCTTTGTGCTCTTTGTGGGATAAAAAATGATACAAAAGAAACGATACTCTAAATTAAAACGACTTCTCATAATTTCCGGGATATTGATAATCGCATTCTTTTCTTATGTGGAAATTGTAAACCGAAATTCCGTAAACATGACATACCGCCAAAAAATCCTGAAAGCAATATATCCCGCATTTGTCTGGTGGGCAAAACTTCGGGGAACAAATACTAAGACACTTTCCAATGAAAAAGCAGCACCAGCTATTCCCTTTTATTCATTAAAAAATACATTGAATGACGGTACAAGCTTTGATTTTTCACAACTCAAAGGAAAGAAAGTGCTCCTGGTAAACACTGCATCGGATTGTGGTTATACCGATCAATATGAGGGATTGGAAAAACTATACCGCCAGTATAAAGATAAATTGGTGATGATCGGTTTCCCGGCCAATGATTTTAAAGAGCAGGAAAAAGGGACGGATGATGCCATTGCAAAATTCTGTAAGGAAAATTATGGCATTACATTTTTACTGATGAAAAAAAGTAGCGTGGTAAAAGGAACTGCGCAAAATGAAATATATCAATGGCTTACCGATCCTGCAAAGAACGGATGGAACGGCCAGCAACCTACCTGGAATTTTTGTAAGTATATGGTGGATGAAAACGGGAATCTCCTGCATTTTTATGGATCAGCAGTAGAACCCATGAGTAAAGAGATCATCAACGCAATCGATGGCCGCTGATTAAAGTGCTGTATTATACGGGGCATTTTTCATGATAATTCACTAATTCGATCGGCGTTTTTTCAAATTCATATCCTGCATAGTTGACTGCGATCTCATCTAATACCTCATTGATCTCTTCCACGGTTTTAAGCGTAACTAATTTATAACGGTACTCTTTGATGTTGGGCATTCCTTTTAAATAGTTGGCATAATGCCGGCGCATTTCAAAAATGCCCACCACCGGGCCCTTCCATTCAAAGGACTTGTGTAAATGTTTTTTACAAACCGCTACCCTGTCTTCAATAGTGGGCGGGGGCAAGTGTTCGCCCGTTTTCATGAAATGCTTTATTTCATTGAATATCCAGGGGTAACCAATTGCAGCACGGCCGATCATGATACCATCGACACCATACTTGTTCTTATACTCCAGCGCTTTTTCGGGACTATCAATATCACCGTTGCCAAAAATGGGCATCGTTATGCGTGGATTGTTTTTTACTTTCCCGATCAGTTCCCAATCTGCGTGGCCTTTGTACATCTGTGTTCGTGTACGGCCGTGAATAGCCAATGCCTTAATACCGGCATCCTGTAAGCGCTCGGCTACCTCTTCAATGTTCTTTGTATTATCATCCCATCCCAATCTTGTTTTAACCGTAACGGGTAATGAAGTTGACTTCACCACGGCGGAGGTTAGACGAATCATCAGGTCAATGTCTTTTAGTACGCCCGCACCTGCACCCTTGAGTGCGACTTTTTTAACGGGGCATCCAAAGTTAATATCGAGAAGGTCGGGATTAGTAACATCAACAATTTTAGCAGCCAGGGCAAGACTCTCTTCATCGCCACCAAAAATTTGTATGCCTACCGGTTTTTCATAATCAAATATGTCCAGTTTTTTCCTGCTCTTGATGGCATCACGGATCAATCCTTCACTGGAAATAAATTCGGTGTACATCAGGTCGGCGCCATGGTCTTTGCATACGGCACGGAAAGGTGGGTCGCTTACATCCTCCATGGGAGCAAGCAACAGTGGGAAATCCGGTAATTGTATGGGGCCTATATTGGGCATTTTATTTTTTAAACCTTTAAGCCGATGTATATTGCGGTGCAAATTTACAACTAATCGGCTAAGCAGATGCAATACAAGAGTGTAAAAGGTTTTTCGGGATGGGGCCAATTGGGTATCCTTTGTGCCTTTACCGGGTTGGGATTCATCCTTGCGGCCGTAGTGCAATTTGTGATCGGTATGCAATTGGTCCCATCGGGCTTACCTGCAGATAAGATGGCAGATGAAATGTTGAAAGCAAT
>JANYIM010000018.1 GCA_025362055.1 Bacteroidota bacterium | reverse complement strand
TGCAAATTTTTCATTCACCGATGCCGATTGGAGTGAATTTGAAAAACAGGCCGGTAAGGATTCCCTTAACCTCCTGAATATCTCTGCCAAAGAAAAAATGCATGTGGTAAATAATATCCAGGCAAATATTGCCCGGCAGGTCTGGCGAATGGAAGGCTTTTTTGAAGTACTGAATGTTACTGATTCCGGGATCAAAAAGGCACTAGAGGTGTTGGGAAACTAATTGGAATGATAAAAGTTATTATCGGATGGTATTTCAGGCAGCATTAATTTAATATAAAATGTCTGTTATTTGATAAAATATCGTTAATTTTATTCGACCAAATATGATTTTTATGAAAATACTTCAATTCCGGATTCTTTTTTTAATGTTACTGGTATCACCATTTGCAAAAAGCCAGTCCTCTATTGAACTTACTGCCGGCGCAGGTATCGCATGTTATTATGGCGATCTTGTTGAGGGTAGCCCTAAATTCAACCAACCCTCTTATGCTTTCAGTAGCGGAATTGCCTGGCATCTTTCCCCACATTGGTCTTGGGTATCAGACATTTCTTTCCTGAAGGTAGGGGCTTCTGACAGTAAAAATAAACGTGCTGACCTCAAAGCCAGGAACCTTAGTTTTAAAACCAGCATCTGGGATATCAATACAGTTGCACAATTCAATATATTTGACATTACAACCGACAGAATATTTACACCTTATGTTTTTTTAGGAGTAGGCATATTTCATTTTAATCCCTATACCATCGACAGGAACGGCAAAAAAACGTATTTACAACTGCAAGGCACCGAAGGGCAGGGACTGGCCGCATATCCCGACAGGCACCCTTACAAGCTTACACAGGTAGAATTGCCTTTCGGACTTGGTATAAAATTCAAGTTGAGTGATAAGATTTCCTTATCAGGTGAATTGAGGTATCATTATATAGATACAGATTACCTGGATGATGTTAGCATGGCTTATCCTGATAAGACCATCCTGGCTGCAAAAGATCCTAATCTTCCCATGCTTACTTACAGGGGTGATGAACTGCCAGGTGGCGCATCATATCCAAAAGGCACGCTCAGCAGGGGCAACCCTAATAACAGGGACAGTTATTACACTGCACAAATTAAAGTTGGCTTCCGGCTTAAATCGAATAGCCTCTCTGTCAATTATTGATGATAAAAAATATTTGAAAAGCCTTCAGCGACCAAATTGCTGAAGGCTTTTTCATTTCCACTATTGATGATAATAGCATATTGAATGAATCGAAAATAAAAAAATTACCTTTGCGCAAAATGATAATGCTATGTGGCTCAACAGTATTTTAGATACCATTGGTAATACGCCCCTGATCCGGCTAAATAAGATCACAAAGAACCTACCCTGTACTGTACTGGCCAAAGTAGAATACTTTAACCCGGGTAATTCCATTAAGGACCGTATGGCACTAAAAATGTTGGAAGTTGCCGAACAGGAAGGCAAAATAAAACCGGGTGGCACCATCATTGAAGGCACCAGCGGCAATACCGGCATGGGCCTTGCCTTAGCAGCCTGTGTAAAAGGTTACAAGTGTATTTTTACCACCACTGATAAACAATCGAAGGAAAAGGCCGACATTTTAAAAGCCGTAGGTGCAGAAGTGATCGTATGCCCTACCAATGTAGAACCCGAAGATCCCCGCAGCTACTATTCTGTAAGTAAACGGCTGGCAACCGAAGTGCCCAATAGCTGGTACGTAAACCAGTATGACAACCTGGCCAACAGGCAGGCGCATTATGAGCAAACAGGCCCCGAGATATGGGAACAAACTGAAGGAAAAGTTACTCACCTCGTTGTAGCAACGGGAACCGGAGGTACAATCATAGGTACCGGGAAATACCTGAAAGAAAAAAATCCGAACATAAAAATATGGGCCATTGACAGCTATGGTTCTTTATTAAAAAAATATTTTGAGACGGGCGAGCTTGATCAGAAGGAAGTATATCCTTATATCAGTGAAGGATTTGGTGAAGACTTTGTTCCGGAGAATTATGATATGAGTGTGATCGATGCATTTACAAAAGTTACGGATAAAGATGGCGCCGTAATGGCGAGGCGCATTGCCAAGGAAGAAGGCATGTTTTGCGGATACAGTGCTGGCAGTTGTTTGCAGGGATTGATACAATTGAAAGATTCATTAAAGAAAGATGATGTGGTGGTATGTATCTTTCATGATCACGGAAGCCGCTATGTTGGTAAGGTATATAACGACCAGTGGATGATGGAAAGGGGGTTCCTGGATGTGAAAACATTTAAGGACCTGATCAGTGGCCGTGGCGCTCAAAAATTAATAACGGTATCCCCTGCTCAAACGGTTGCGGAAGCGATCGAACTGATGAAAAAATATGATATCGAAAATATCCCTGTGATGGATAAGGATATCAATACGGGTGCCATATCAGAAAGTGGACTATTCAATAAGATCATCAACAATCCTGATATTAAAACGCAATCTGTAAGTGAAGTGATGGAAAAAGCTTATCCCGAAGTTGCTTTTGATACGCCCGTAGAACGTTTAAGTTCTTTTATCACCAAAGAAAACGGGGCCGTTCTCAGCCAGGATGAAAGCGGTGCCTGGCATATTGTAACCAAATACGACATCATACAAAGTTTAACGAAATAGGCCAACGTTATTCTACGATTGGCTTAAACATAATACAGCGCTACATCTCATCGATGCAGCGTTTTCGTGTACAGCAATATCCCCCATCCCCATACGTAGTTTTACGATACCATTTCACGTAGGTCTCCGATACTCTGAATTGAATATATACGATAGCCACAGTAATTACAGTAGCGTTAAAAAAGAGCAATATCGCTCTAGTACAGGACCTATAACTGTCGCATCTTTGTGTCAGAAGTT
>JANYIM010000310.1 GCA_025362055.1 Bacteroidota bacterium | reverse complement strand
AGTGTAACCGGAGGTAACTCGATCGTTGCTGCTACCGGTACGGTAACTTATTTGGCAACATGGAGTGGCACATCTACCATAACTGCCAGCGCAGCAGGTTGCAGCGGGCCAAAAACAACTACGCATGTTGTAACCATTACGCCAACAGTAGGTGTACCGGTATTTACACTAGGTGCTTCGTCTAGCCGTTGCCAGGGGGCAGGCACTGTAAACTATGCAGCAACTTCATCCAATAATACAGGAATAACTTATAGCCTTGATGCGGCCAGCATCACAGGAGGGAATACGATCAATGCTGTTACCGGTGACGTAACTTATTTGGCGGGTTGGACCGGAACCTCGGTGATCACTGCAACTGCCACCGGTTGTAATGGCCCCAAAGCCGCTACGCATACAGTTACCATAAAGGTAACAGTAGGCACACCGGTATTTACATTAGGTGCCACATCTATCCGTTGCCAGGGAGCGGGTGCAGTAACTTACACAGCCACTGCAACGAATAATACAGGCATCACTTATGCACTTGATGCGGCCAGCATCACAGGCGGCAATTCTATCGTTGCGGCAACAGGTGCAGTAACTTATGCGGCGGGCTGGAGCGGTACATCGGTCATCACTGTTACAGCAACAGGTTGTAACGGTCCGGGTACTGCAACGCATACCGTAACGATTACGCCTACCGTAGGAAACCCGGTATTTGTTTTGGGTGCAACATCAATACGTTGCCAGGTAGCAGGAACGGTTACTTATACATCGAATGCAACTACTACAACAGGAATAACATATACATTGGATGCAGCCAGCACTACCGGAGGCAATTCGATCAATAGCGCTACCGGTGCAGTTACTTATGTGGCAACATGGAGTGGCACATCAACCATTACTGCCAGTGCAGCGGGTTGTAACGGGCCAAAAACTTCCACGCATGTAGTAACGGTTACGGCTACCGTAGGAACGCCGGTCTTTGTAATGGGGCCAGCGTCTATCCGTACACAAGGGGTGGCTACGGTTACCTATACAGCCAATGCCACCACAACAACAGGAATAACCTATACACTGGATGCTGCCAGCATCGCCGGTGGCAATACCATCAATGCAGCTACCGGTGCCGTTACTTATGCCGCCAGCTGGAACGGAACAACCACCATTACTGCTACTGCAGCGGGTTGTAACGGCCCAACAACGGCTACGCATATTGCAACGATCAATGCAACAATTGTAACCAAACAACTTTATTTTTCTGATCCGGGACAGATATTAGACAGGATAGACCCTGTAGCAACAGGGCTTAGCACTACCGTACAAACGGCTTCCTTATCAACAGGGGGTACTACCAATGTTACGTTTACACAGGGCACAGCAATGTGCGATTCCCTTGTCATAAAAACACAAGCCATTACGGTTACTGCTTATGTAAATATTTCAAACGGTTCAATGCCGGCCAGTCCTGCTATTACGGCGCTGTTGAAATATGGCGGTACTACTATCATTAACCTTGCCAACCCAACTTATAACAGTGGCACCAACCTGCTAACGTGGACGGGTACACTGGGTGCTGATGTGACCGTTCCGGCGGCACAGGCCATCGCTTTGCAGATCACCACGGCACAGTCCGGCGTGACCTTTAAAATAGAATACCATAGCCAAACGAGGCCTTCCAAGATCAGCCTGCCTGTCTCTACTTTCATAGACATCCCTTCATTTGATGTATATAACGCAGCTTACCCTGCAGGTAGCATCAGGATCAGTTCAACAGGCAGTACACTCGTATATGCGAGAGCGGTAGTTACCGATCCATTTGATTTCACGGATATCAACGGATTGAACATTAACATCACGCCACCCGGATCTTTAGTAGCTGCCACTTCAGTTGCTACTTCCGGATGTACCCGCACTTATGAATATGCATGGACCACCCCGGCAGCAAGTGGTAGTTATGTGCTGACCGGTACTGCCAAAGAAGGCTTTGAAAATGCGGTCACCAGATCAAGGAGCCTTGCTTTTAGTGTTTGTAGCGCTTGTCCGCCTGTAGCTGTAAATGATTCGGCCTCGGGTAATGGGGGAGCGCCATTGATCGTAGATGTATTGGCCAATGATTACGACCCGAATAATAATATAAATGCGGCATCCTTATCTATTGTTACACAATCTACCA
This sequence comes from Bacteroidota bacterium, assembly GCA_025362055.1. Classification (GTDB taxonomy): domain Bacteria; phylum Bacteroidota; class Bacteroidia; order Chitinophagales; family Chitinophagaceae; genus Ferruginibacter. The sequence continues at coordinate 13,038 of JANYIM010000310.1, read as the reverse complement.
ACGGAACAGGATTTCTTTCAAATGGTAAAATAGTGTACCTGCCCAATGGTACGTATTCTGGTAAGGATACCATCACTTACCGGATATGTGATAATACTGCGCTTTGTGCTACCGGTAAGGTATTCTTCACTATTAGCCCAACATTAGTAGATCCCTGCTCGGATGCCACAAAGACCCATGTATATTATGTACCTTTTTCAGAAAATGAAGCCCGGATCGCATTGGATAGTTCTACCACAACGGCACTGGCAAGTAATAATATCCGTACCATCATAAGTCTTAAGATGCCTTACCCCGGCATGGTAATAGTATGGGACCACTGGGAAGATGGTTATGAGACCAATATCCTCAACCCTTTGCAAAGCACTACCCAGGTTTGGGGAGATGGCAATCCATATAACGGAATTGCGCCGGGCTATGCAAATGATATCATTCCTGCCGGCGGAAGTATTGTACTGGATAATATCATACCAACCAATCCAAGGGTTCCCGGTAATTTTTTCTTTGATGGTGGAGATAAGATCTATGCCAGCGGGCAGATCGCAGTAACCCAGGTTTGCGGTGAACCTTCCAATATCGGTTTGCAGTGTATGAAGACGAATGTTTCTGCAACATCAGACTTTGGAACCTCCTTTACGATCCCGGTAGGGCAGGATAATAGCAGCCAGGATTTTAGATATACCGCTTTGTTTATCAGGGCAACACAGAATAATACTACCATTAATATTGATAAAGATAATAACGGAACATTTGAAACAACAGCTGTTATCAATGAAGGCCAGATCTACCATGTTAATGGAGGAGTACTTACCGGGGCAACTGTAACCAGTTCGGCTCCAATTGGAATAGACCTGCACTTTGGCGGAAATGATAACTATTCTTCCCGTGAAGTACCCATCTTCCCGGCCACCTGGTATTATAATACCTATTATTCGCCGGTACCAACTACGGGCAGGGCACAGAACCCCGCCGATACCAATGCGGTATATTTATATAATAGCTTAAGCAGGCCTTTAACCATTAACTGGACTTCGGGCGTACCTTCCAGTGGAAGCATCAACCTGCCTTCCAAGACAGTGGTACGTTTTCCATTGGCCGTTTCGCAAACTGCGGCTTACAAATTCGTTAACCCAACAGGAGAATCCTTTACCGCCATACAGGTATGTGATTCCTATACGCCCGGTGGCGGGGGTAATGTAGGAACAGAATTTGACTGGGCCTTTAACCTGATCGCAGAAAACAGGCTCACCGACTTTGCCACGATTGCATGGGGGCCCGGTTCTACAGATGGTACCAGGGACGATAACCCGATATGGGTTACTCCAACAAATAATACAACGATCTATGTAAAATATAATGGTAATATAAGTGGTAATAGCGGGCTTGTTAGTCCATGTGGCTTACGCTACGATGTATCTTACCCATTAAATGCGCTTAACCATAAACGTTTGCTCGACCTGAGCGATAATGACCAGAGTGGTTTAGCGGTATTTACCTGCGACGGTACCAAACTGGCAGCAGTATATGGTGAAGACCCAAGTACTGCCGTAACTGCCAACCCAAGCTGGGATGTGGGTTCTACCATACAACCTTTCTGCAAACAGAAACTCATTTTTGCAAATGATGATTATGCCAGGACGATGGTCAATCAACCTGTCACCATATCTATATTGCTGAACGATTATGGCTTCCTGGCCGTAGTGGATCCAAGTTCTGTTACCAATACGGGTTTATTGCAACCCAAACATGGAACAGTAACGATCAACGCCAATGGAACCCTTTTGTATACGCCTAATCCGGGGTATGTAGGTAACGATACACTCGAATATAATGTTTGTTCCACGCCTTCCCCCATCGTATGTGATATTGCTACGGTTTATATCCAGATAGCGGTTTGCCCTGCACCATTTAATGAGAACGTGATCGGCGGAATGGCATTCCTTGATAAGAACAAAGATGGTATTAATAATGACGGAGGAGTTGGCATTGCCGGCGCCAAAGTATATTTATATGTTGACGGGAATTGTAACACTACCATTGATGCCAACGAATTAAAAGATTCTGTGACCGTAGACGCATCAGGTACCTACCAGTTCGTTACTTACCCCGAAAAATTTGTTGCCGATGATTTTGACGGCCCGGGTGCTACCAATACCTGTGCAAGCGGTTCAGACGGAACTGCGGCATGGGCTACCAACTGGGTAGATGCCGGTGACGCGTCTGTAGGATTCTGTAATAACAGCCAATCGGCCGCTAATACAGATGCAGAGATCAAATGGGACAATGGTTTCAGCTACGCCTTGCGGTTAAAAGATAAGAACGTATCTGCTACCCGAACGGTAAACCTCAGCGGTGCATCCTATGCGTTTTTAACGTTCTCGTATAGACGAAAAAGTGCAACCATGGTAGCAGGAAGGAATGTGACCGTACAGGCTTCTTTGAACGGGGTAGCTTTTGGAACGATATTTACCATTGCAGGCGACGGTAGCACCGATCCTAATTATGTGACTATTTATAACCAGGACATCACGGCATATGCATCTGCAACGACTTATATACGTTTCTTAACCAACAACAGTATGGGCGATGCAGATACCGTGTATATCGATAATGTGAAAGTGCAGTTCCTTAAATACCCGCAGTGTTACATTACAAGGCTCGACCCTGCATCGGTGCCGGCTAATTATCATACCACCACCATAACGCAACATGCCCTTACTGCCAGCAGTGGTATCACTTGTCTGGCGCCCTACGATTTTGGTATTGCTAAGAACAGTATCACCATCAGCGGTACGGTATTCAATGATGCCAACGGATTGGTGGATAACCTGATCAATGGAACAGGTGTTGGCACAGCTTCGGGTACAACCATGTATGCGTACCTCGTAGATAGTACAGGTAAAGTGGCATTCAAGGTAACTGTGAATGCCGATGGCACTTATACGTTCCCGGTAGCAGATGTACTCACCACTTACCAGCTTATGATCTCTACCGGCAATGTGAGCATAGGGGCAAACCCTCCTCCTGATGCTTCGCTTCCTTTAGGTTGGACGACCACGGGAGATTCTTATGGAGTAAATAACCTGGGCGGTAGCGGCATTAAGCCTGGCTACCCGGTAGGGTCTGTCAGCGTCATTACTGGAACAGTAAATGTAACCGGTGTTAATTTCGGTATTGAAAGATTGCCCGATTCGTTTGATAAGTCGGCAAATTATACCATCAATATCCCGGGCCAGGTATATGATATCCCTGCATTCACCGGCACAGATCCTGAAGATGGCGCTTTGGGCAATGGTAAAACGTATAAGATAACAAGCCTGCCTAACAATGCGTTATTATATTACAATGGTATTGCAGTTACACTTAACCAGGTGATCACGAATTTTGATCCAACATTATTTAAGATAGATCCCGATGATACTACAGGGATTGCAACATTTAATTATGCGGCAATGGATGCAGCAGGGTTATTTGACCCAACACCTGCAACGGTGGTCATTACCTGGGGATCGGTGTTGCCGATTACTTTACTCGATTTCAATGCAAAACTCAATGGCACCAAGGTAGACCTGACCTGGAAGACATCTGTGGAAAGTAATTCCGATCACTTTGAAGCAGAAAGGAGTACAGATGGTACACTGTTTAAGATACTGGCCAATGTAAAAGCGAAGGGTTACAGCAATACCGAAAGCAATTATGCGGCCGTGGATCCGTTGCCCATAAAGGGGTTGAATTATTACCGCCTGAAAATGGTGGACAAAGATGCGAAGTATGTGTACAGTAAAATAATTACCATCCAGATCAATACCGCTGCAGAACTGAATACAAGGATAATGCCTAATCCGTTCACGGGTAAACTGGATGTATATCTTACATTACCACACAATACTACGGTAACCTTTAATTTCATTGATGTAAGCGGTAAGATCGTGTTCACCAAAACGGTGAAGGGTTACAAGGGCTTTAACTGGTTTGTTGTAAATGACCTGGAAAGGCTTCCTTCGGCACCGTATATATTGAACCTCATTACTGATGAGAGTACAATATCGCAGAAACTGATAAAACAGTAGAAGATATTCTAAATAATAGGAGCCCGTCTCGCCTTTGGCGAGACGTTTTTTTACCTCACCCCATCCCTCTCCTTTAGGAGAGGGGGCGCATTTCGTTATACTTATTGAGATCCATTTTTTTAAATGCTTTCTTATTCCAGAACGACATCTACGCTTCGATCAGTTCCCCTACTGGCGCAAGTGTTCCCACTGAGATGCCTAATCTATGTATCGTAAACCAGGTGGGACCACTTGTGCCTTTCAGTCTTACCGGATTGCATCCGGGTTTATATCACAAATGCTCAATTTTAAGTAGCCCATGCTCATTAGTATAATAATCAATTGCGCTACTGTACTTATAATGCCATGGCTCCCATACCAATCCACTTCTTACAGGATTCTCATGTAAATAAGTAAGGCGTTGTTGTAATTTTTCATTTGTATTTAATTCAACAGGATGATAGTCTTGTTTCCAGAATTGAAAATCTTTATTGTTATTATTATTTTTTCCTGTGTAGCTGAATATATTCAACATCCACTCCTTTCTGCTTTCCTCAGCATTTTCCTGTATCGCTGCTATGATCTGCTTGCTGGTGAATTTTTTCATATCCCGTACCAGGTTCTCTATCTTATTGGTTTGGCTACATAGAATTAAATGAAGATGATTGGTCATGATGATCCAGGCGTGGAGAGACAGTCCTTTGTGCTCCTGGCAGTGTTGCAAACTATTTATTACGATCTCTTTATAACACTCACGTGAAAAGACATCTATCCAGCCTACTACAGAGAATGTTACAAAGTGCGGAATGGCATCTTCGCCAACTTTATATTTGGACGACATGGGTACAGATTTAGGGTACCCAAATATAAAAAATATTGTGCTTTTTAAAATCCGGTTGCAAACCGGTAAGACTAAAACGGCACAAGTGATCCCACCAGGGTTACGATACATAGATTAATCATTGCGGTGGGAACACTTGCGCCAGATGGAGTGTATCCGAACCCGGTAATTGGTGCAACGGTAAGTTTGCAATTGACCAACCAACCGAAAGGCGTTTACCAGGTAAGGCTGATCAACCCGGTAGGACAGGTGTTACTGAATAAAACCATTGTACACGCAGCCGGTAGCAGTACCGAAATAATTTCATTGCCTGCCAATTGCAGTAACGGTAATTATATGATCAGGATAAGCTTGCCGGATGGTGGCAGGGTAGTGGAAAAGATCGTGATCAGTAATTAACGTAATATCATCCGGTAGGGCTAAATCTATAAGGTTTTCCAGGCTTCCCGATCCTGCAGCAAACCTTATAGGTTTAGGTTTGCTGAAATACCCCAAAAAACCCATTGAGCTATCAAAAAACCCCGTTTAGGTATATCACCTTGGTAAAAACCCGGCACGATAGTAATTTTACGGTGTAATTATCCCTGTAAAGACCCTGATTTATTGCGAAGTAATAATAAAGGGTGCCAATTGTCGTTAAATAACTACAATTACGTAGAAGAGACCTGATGATCAGCTGAAAGGGCCCAATATCTGACAAACCAATTCAATTCCTGAAAAATGTCACTTAAATTTAAAAAGAGACCGCTTCTTGTTATTATAATATTACTTGCATCTTTTGCAAAACTGCAGGCGCAGGTCACACTTACTTCAAGGGCAAGCGCTAACTGGAATGTGAATGATACCTGGCAATCGGGCAACCTCACCGGCACGGCCCTTTGTGGAGCATATTTTGGTAATACGGTATATGGTTTCAGCACCCTTTTTACCACAGAACTGGCAGTTGGAGCCGATATGTACAATACCAATGGCGATTATATCGGCACGGTTCAATCCATCGCCAGCAATACCCAATTAACACTCACAGCTTCAGCTGCCCAATATCTTTGGTTCGAGTCATTCCAGGAAAGAAAGATACCGGGCGCCACGGATGCGGTTGTTATTTCGGGTTTTAATATTACCATCCCTTCGGGTTATGCGGCTGCCTGTAACTCACTTGATATGGGAATAACAGGAACCAGTTCAGCAGAAAAATTAACTTTCAGCGCCTCCACTTCTTCACTGGATGTAAATGCGGATCTTACCATTTATGGTCCAACCGGAACAAACACCAGAGAGATATTAGTGAATGCAGGTTCAATGAATGTTGATGGCAACTTTTCTTTGGGGACCGGGCAAACAGGTAATCAAAGTAACAGGATCACCAGGATCACTACCACAACAGGTACGGTAACAGTAACAGGAAATCTTACCTATAATAATATTTCAGGAAGCAGTGCTGCACAAACACAGATCGTGATGTTGGGTGGCGCAGGTACATTTAACCTGGGCGGAAATTTTACCGTTAATAATTCATCGGGCACTTTAACGCCGGGTGCCAGCAGTACCTTTAATTTTACCGGCACCAACCAGTCCATTCCACTGGTAAGTTCCATCAGTTATAATAACGTGGTGCTTTCGGGCAGCGGTTACAAAACGCTTACTGCAAATACTACTATCCCCGGCACCCTTAACTTACTTGCAGGTACCGACCTGAAAATTGGTTCTTATACCCTTACGGTAAGCGGCACCATAACAGGAACGGGTACACTAACAGGCTCTTCCACATCCAGCCTTATAATTACAGCAGCGGCAGGTACACTTAATTTTACTCAAACGAGTGCGGCTACACGCTCATTGAATAACCTTTCATTCAACAGTGGCAGCAGCGCTACACTGGGTACCCCAATGGATATTTACGGGGCATTGAACTTAACCGCCTCTACTTTTAACCTGAACGCACAGAACCTGACCTTAAGATCTAATGCGGCAGGCACGGCGAATATCGGTAATCTTACAGGAAGCACTTTAAGCGGCGCAACCAACGTAACCGTTGAGCGTTTTGTGCCCGCAGACCCAACAAGGGCCTGGCGATTGCTTGCTGTACCCACTACCGGGCAAACCTTTAAGCAGGCATGGCAGGAGAACCAAACTGCAGGTTCAACCACCCTTAGCGGTTATGGTGTGCAGCTTACCAGTGGTTCTGCATCATGGGCTGCGAATGGGTATGACCTGCACAGCAGCAGTGATGCACTGTTGACCTATGTACCTGCTGCAGGCAACGGATCTTATGCAGGCGTTAGCAATACAGGCAATGCAATGGCTACCACTTCGGGTTATTTTTTATATGTAAGGGGCGACCGCACGGCTTTACCATCCAACAGTACCATTACGGCTACAACACTGCGTACCAAGGGAACCATCTACCAGGGAAATACTACGGCAATAACAATACCTAATAATCAATACGCAGTCATCGGTAACCCTTATCCCTCGAGGATAGACCTTACCTTATTGACCCGTGGCAGCAATATCCAGGATATCTATTACGTGTGGGATCCATTGTTGACGGGTTCGCATGGCCTTGGCGCTTTTCAAACATTTACGAGGAGCGGTGCAAGCTATACCGTAACCCCGGGTGGTGGGTCTTATCCATCAGGGCCGTATAAAACGATCGAATCTGGACAGGCATTCTTTGTCCATTCAATTGGAACTACCAATAATACGGTCTCTTTTACTGAAGCCGCCAAAACAACAGGCAGCGGCATGGTATTTAAAGGAATGGCAATGGGAGAGCAGCTCAGTAGTAACCTGTACCTTCTTTCAGCTTCGGGAAAAACATTGCTCGACGGCACATTAAACGCATACGACGACAGTTACTCAAACGATGTTGATGAACTCGATGCATTGAAGATGAACAATTTTGATATCAGCCTGGGATTGAGCAGGGACAATAAGAATTTAGTGGTAGAAAAAAGGCATACCATCGGCTTAGCCGATACCATCTTCTTTAATTTACCAGCACTTTCGCAAAAAGATTACCAGTTTGAATTTGTTGCCAATGCACTTGATCACCCGGGGTTGACGGGCAAATTGATAGATAACTATCTTACTACTATTACGCCCATTGATCTTAACGGCACAACTACTGTAAACTTCAGTGTTACTGCTGATGCGACTTCAACTGCAGCTGGCAGATTCATGATCGTTTTTTATGCTGCTGCACCATTGCCCGTAACTTTTACAAGCATTAAGGCTACCCCGCAAGACGCAAATATCAATGTAGAGTGGAAAGTGAGCAATCAGCTGAATATTCAAAAATATGAAGTAGAAAGATCTGCTGACGGCACAAAGTTCAGCAAAGTAAATACGCAATTGGCAATTGGCAATAATGGCAGCGACCTTACTTACAACTGGCTGGATGCAGATCCCATTACCGGCGATAATTTTTACCGCGTGCGCAGCATCGGCATAAGCGGCGACATAAAATATACGACTATTGTAAAGATAACAACATCAAAGATCAGCCCTGCTATCAGCGTATACCCTAATCCGGTAGTTGGCAGCTCATTCAACCTGGTGATGGCCGCCCAGCCAACCGGGAATTATAGGATAAGGCTGGTGAATACCTCGGGCCAGGTTGTGCTGAATACAACGGTTACACATGCGGCAGGCAGCAGCACAGAACAGGTTACTTTACCCGCAGGCCTTGGCAGCGGCATTTATATGCTCGAGATAACAAGACCGGATATGAGCAAATGGGTGCAGAAATTGAATTATAAATAACTGTCATCTCGATACAGGAGATATCTATTTATTTCAACATGGTTCGTGTCTCCACGGACCATGTTTATTTTTTGTGTCAGCGGGGTTCCCACAGTTTTTTTCTTAATTATGATCCGTAAGGGATCCATTGCTGTTAAGAGACCCCGGCGAGACGCAAAGTAACAAAGTAAGATTTGATTGATATCTGAGCTGTTCGCAAGCATAGCACATCTTGTTCCGCCGGGGTCTTCTTCAAGAGACCCCGGCGATACGCAAAGATCAGCCCTGCTATCAGCGTATACCCTAATCCGGTAGTTGGCAGCTCATCTTGTTCCGCCGGGGTCTCTTGAAGAAGACAAACTGCCTTCCACCTGTTATCATCTACTATCATTTGCTATCATTTGTGATCATTTGTGATCATGAATTTGGTATGTAGATATTTCTGCTGTACACTTGTTTTTTCATTTAAAAACAATCATTGTTCCGCCGGGGTCTCTTGAAGAAGACCCCGGCGAGACGCACCTGGTCATCAAGCAATATAAGGATAAGGTCGTCATTGCTACATACCCCTGGACACCTAAGCGGAAAGCTTACCCGGCTCAAAAGATATACCGGGACCGTTTTCTTGTTCCGCCGGGGTCTCTTGAAGAAGACCCCGGCGAGACGCAACCTGATCATATACAAGTTTAAAGCGGCGGGTATTTACGAAAGACCTGCGAAAGACGAACGAACTGTCAACGAAGTATGAACGAACCAACGTAGGACGAGCCTAGGAGAAGAGTAGGAGAAGCGTAAGGAAACAGTAAAGAAGATCAGGGGAATGGCCGGGAGGCTGTTCCCTTTTTTTATAGCATACGGGCCTCCCTGCAGTCGTTTCTTTTCTACCAAGGCAACAAAGCCCCCAAAAATGTAATCTGAAAGAGGTTAAAATGTACACAAGTTTGTGGCCCAAAAATTGCAACAAACCTGGTACTGTTTTAAATTTGTATAGAAATAAAGATTAGATAATATGCATGCTGTTTTAATGGCGGGTATATTGGCTAATTTTATCAATTGAACTCTTTCCTTAAAAATGATCTGGTAAACTGTTTACTAAAATTGCGTTTATGAAAAAAATGTACTCCGGGGCCTCCAACACTCAAAGCAAATTCATCACTGGCTTTTATTTCCGCTCATTTATTATTTTAGTATTGTCCTGTACTATCGGTAAGGGTTGGGGCCAGATAGCGACATGGGATTTTGCCGGCCAGAACACCATTGCAACAATGGGTGCAACTTCTTTTAATTCAAATCTTGTTTCTACGAGTGGTGCCAGTAACATAACCCGCGGTTCGGGTGCAGCGGCAAGTGCCGGTGCTAACTCTTTCAGGACGGTTGGTTTTAAAAATGACGGAATTGCAATTACGAATACCGACTATTTTCAAATTACTTTAACTGCTGCCGGGGGATATACGCTTTCGTTGTCCACCATTGACGCAAAATTTGGCGGTACAGCCAGCTATTTTGCTTCACCGGGTGTAACATCACAGTTCGCATATAGCTTAGACGGCACCAATTTTACGTTGATAGGTTCACCTGTTCAATCTACTTCATTGACAATGACTCAAATTAGTTTGACAGGAATTGCTGCATTGCAAAATGTAGCTTCAACAACTACGGTCACACTCCGGTATTATGCAAGTGGTCAGACCCCTACAGGAGGCTGGGGCTTTTTGTCAGCAGCAACACTGGGTACTAATGGCCTTGCAATTGGCGGCTCACTTACACCCACCGCAACTGCAGCATTTAACTTCAGCAACGGGCTCACTGCATTCTCAACCAACGCTGGCACACCCACGGCACAACAATCTTATACCATTTCTGGTTTGAACCTTACACCCAATCAAACCAATGGGATATCAATTGTTGCCCCTGCAGATTTTGAGGTTTCTTTGACCAGTAATGTATTTACGGGTACAAATGCCAATACAGTAACACTTAGCAGTAACGGAACGGGAAATATTGTAGGAGAACCTGTTACTATTTATGTAAGATATTTTCCTGCCGTAGCAGGAACCACTTCAGGTAATATTGCACATTCGGGTGCCGGGGTATCACCTGCTACCAACCAGGCTGTTTCAGGAACCTCTACGGCTTATTTTTATTCGAAGTCTTCAGGTAGCCTTACAACACCGGGTACTTTCAATACAGCTACTGATGGTTCTGGTACCGATGCCACAAATTTTACCGGAAGCAACCAAACCTTTGAGATCAGGAACAGGGCCACGGCAACCATTACTTCAGACTGGACAGTTTCCGGAACTTCTTCAAAGATCGTTGTTGGAAGCGGTGTTACTTTTACCATACCTTCTACAAATATTGTAAGTGGTAAAGTAGATGTATTAGGTACCGGTAAACTTATTTTGGCCCATGCTACACTGCCCACACTTGGTACGCTTGCAACCGGTTCAACTGTAGAATATGCACAAACTTCTGCAATCACCATTTTAAATACAACAACCAGTGCTGTCACTTATTCTAATTTAACATTAAGCGGCAGCGGTACAAAAAGTTTTGATCATAGCACCACAACAGTGAGTGGTAATTTAATTTATGATGGGTCTACCAACGGACCTTTAACAGTAGAAGCAGCGGGTACTTCTACTTTCACCACTGTTAACCTTGGCGGCGACCTCACTTACCTGGGTACCGTAACCAATCCCATAGACGCAGACGCTTATACGCTTATAACAACATCCACCGGCACACAAACCATTACCGGCAACGGCAATACAGCCCGCTTTTTTAAACTCACCGGCAACAGTTCGGGTAATGCCGTGGTATTATCCACTACGGGCGGGAGCACAAGTTTATTGCTGGCTAATGTAAGTAACAGTGGTGGATTGCAGTTGAATACCGGTACCACGCTTTCGCTTAATGGCAATACAGCTACCTGGTTTGCCGGCGGTGGTGGCCTTATCTCGGGAGCCGGTACAATAACCGGTTCAGCTGCCTCTTCAATGGTTATCAACAGGGCCCTTACCGGCGCATTCGGTACCATAAACTTCACCAGCGGGTCCCGCTCATTAAATAACCTCACTATCAATCATACAGGTGCAACCACACCAACCGTTAGCCTGGGTACGGCGCTGGATATTTACGGGACTTTAACGGTTACTGCGGGTACTTTTGATCTTACAGCCAAGAACCTCACTTTAAAATCTAATATTTCGGGTACGGCAAGGATAGCGCCCATTTTAGGAACTTTGAGCAATGCTACTAACGTTACTGTTGAACGTTATATCCCCAATAATGGAAACAGGGCATGGCGTTTATTATCGGTGCCCACCACTACTGTTCAAACGATCGCTGCATCCTGGCAGGCAAGTAGCTGGATAACCAGTAATAATGGTGATCCCAGCTTTGATGCGCAAACAAACAGCAATTCAATGTTGGGTTATGATCCTGTTGGGGATGCTTATCTTCCTGTTTCCGCTACTACAGCATCCATTACTACCGATAAGGGGTACATGCTGTATGTAAGAGGCGACAGGAGCTCTACTAACAGTAATGCTACCGTAACCGCAACCACATTAAGCACCAATGGCACTTTAAAACAAGGTACATACCCGGCTACGCCGATCACAATCCTTAATGGCCAATATGACATAATTGGGAATCCTTATGCTTCTGAAATAGACCTTACTGCCATCACCCTCGGCGGTGGCATGCAGGATATATTTATGGTTTGGGACCCTAAACTAACTTCAGGCACTGGCTCACATGCTTATGGGGGTTTTCAAACCTTTTCGCGTAACGGGGCAACTTATGATGTGGCCCCGGGTGGTGGAAGTTATCCTGCTCAAACAAAATATATCCAGTCGGGCCAGGCATTTTTTGCACATGCAGTTGGTTCGGATGGTACCATTCAATTCAATGAAGCAGCTAAGAGCAGCGGAACCACAAATATTGGTGAGATCATAAACCCGGGTGGGCAGTTGAGATCAGATCTATATACAATAGTATCAGGCCAGGCCTATTTAATAGACGGTACTTTATCACAATATGATAAGAAATATTCAAATGCAATTGACAGGAATGATGCAGTAAAGCTGAAGAATTTTGGAGAGAACCTTGGCATTGCCAGCAATGGCAAAACCCTGGTAGTGGAAAAACATCAGCCGCTTGCCGATCGTGATACCATGTTCTTTACCATGAGCGGGTTACTGCAACAGGCATACCGCCTGGAGTTCAGGGCAGATAACCTGCTTCACCCCGGTTTACGTGCCTTCCTTGAAGATAGCTACCAACCGGGCCTGCAAACGCAGGTGAATGGAGACGGGTCCACGAAATTTGATTTTACTGTAACAGCCGATCCCGGTTCATCTGCGGCTAACCGTTTCCGTATCGTATTTGCATCGGGTA
>JANYIM010000305.1 GCA_025362055.1 Bacteroidota bacterium | reverse complement strand
GCAACCTATCATTCCATCAGCGATTTGGTTTGGCATGGCGATTTGTATCGTTTAGCTGATCCAAAAGAAAATCCTTTTGCATCATTAATGTTTGCTAATGCAGAAAAAACCAGGGCCGTAGTTTTTAATTATCTTGTTAGTCAAAAATTCAGGGTGGCAGATATGGCCGCACCCATTCGTTTAAAGGGATTAGATGCAACTAAAAATTATACTGTCAAAGAAATTAATTTATACCCGGGAGCGGTATCTGCTATTAAAGCAGGTAATATTTATTCTGGTAATTTTTTAATGTCAGTAGGTATAAACCCTGCTATAAATGCGGGTAGGAGCAGTGTGTTGTTAGAAATAAATGAAGTAAAATAGTTATTGTATAATTAATTAATGGGCATGATCTTTTTTATCATGACAAACTTCTTCTTTACAAATTTCGGTTTCTGTCTCTAATGTTACATGGTGAATATTGAGGTGTTCTAATTCATGTTTAACACTATGTTTTAATGTGGTTATTTGTGCAGGCGATAAATCGTTTGCTACTACTAAGTGCGCCGTCATAGCATTTTGAGTAGTGCTGATGGCCCAGATGTGCAGGTGATGTAAATTTTTTACTCCACTAATTTTTTCCACACCGGCTTTTATTTTTTGTATATCCACATTGTCTGGCACACCATCAAGGGAAAGGCGCAAACTATCCTTTAATAAACTCCACGTGCTGGCAATAATTACTCCGCAAATAACAAGACTTAACAACGGATCAATCCAAAATAAATGTGTGTAATAAATAATAACACCACCCACAACCAAACCCAGTGATACCAATGCATCAGATGCCAAATGTAAAAAAGCCGCTTTTATATTGATGTCATTTTCTTTATCCCTAAAAAACATAAATGCAGAAATGCCATTAATAAAAATGCCAATGCCCGCAATAATAGCAATGGTTATGCCCGGCAATGGCTGTGGGTTTTTAAATCTGTAAATAGCTTCGTACCCGATAGCCCCAATGGAAATTAATAATATTACTGCATTCAATAATGAAATTAAGATAGAGGCTTTTTTATACCCGTAAGTAAATTTTTCAGTGCTTTTCGATTTGGATAATTTAAATGCAAGCATCGCCAATGCCAGTCCGGCTACGTCTAAAAAATTATGCCCTGCATCCGATAAAAGCGATAGAGAATTAATTTTTAGCCCGATGATCACCTGTATTAAAACATAAGCAAGGTTCAATACGATGCCAATTACAAAGGCTTTATTAATACCTGTTATGTGGTGGGTTGCGTGATTATGGTTATGATTATGCTCCATTAATTGTAAAATTAGTTTTGATACTGTAAAGCATAAAATTTTATACTGTTACTGTGTTGCATAATTTTTGTAATAGCGTTTATGCCGTTCGGTTTACCTGTGTTGGTAATGCAGTTCATTTTTCTATGCTTGTAATTAACTGCGCCAATAAAAAAACACTCAAACGTATTTTAAGATATAGTGTTTAACTACTGCAATTAGTTTCAGTAAGTTAATGAGCGATCATTCAAAAACAAAAAATAAACCCTTTGTTATAATTTTTTTGTACATTAGGATTAATAATAATCTACAGTACTGAAAGAAACTACATAGTAGGCTAATCCAATATAGTGTCATTTGCCAATTAATTTCTGTCAACTACCAACCCATAGTGCCAGTTACTCAGTTTGCTTTAATAGAAAAAAATATAAATAATAATATTATAGAGTTTTTCTAAAAGGACTAAACATCAAACCTCCACAAAGTGAAAAAGTTGTTCAACTGCTTCCCACGGTGTAAAACAGTAATTCTGTTAGCTTTCCTTCTCTTTATTTTAGGCATAACAGGATTTTCCCAAAATAAAATAACCGGCCACGTCACAGGCAAGGATAATGCGCCATTGAAGGATGCAACGGTTACTATTAAAAGTTCAAAATTTTCCACCTTTACAGGCCCGGATGGCACTTACTCTATTGATGCCCAAAAAGGTGATGTGATGGTTATCTCTTGTACTGGTTATAAACCCCGTGAAATTCAAACAGCAAATAAAGCAATTATAAATATCTCATTAGAAGAATCAATTGTCAGCCTGGATGAAGTTGTAGTAACAGGGTACACAACACAAAAAGTAAAGGAAATAACAGGTTCTGTTTCCATAGTAAAACCTAAAGAATTGGTGGCGGTTCCTGCCGGGCAGGTTGAACAAATGTTGCAGGGAAGAGCAGCTGGGCTAACTGTTATCTCATCCGGAGATCCGGGTGCACCCGTAAACATCCGCATTCATGGGGTGGGCAATTTTGGAGATGTTGCGCCGCTATATATTATCGATGGTATCCCTGGCGATTTAAATGCGCTAAATCCCTATGATATCGAATCGCTGCAGGTTTTAAAAGATGCAGGATCTTATTCTGTGTATGGTGTGCGGGGTGCCAATGGCGTTATTGTGGTAACTACCAAAAAAGGTAAACAGGGTAAAACACGTATTAATTATGATGGGTATGTGGGCTGGCAGGAAGCTGGGAAGGGTCCTGAATTGCTAAACCCGCAGGAAAATGCCGACCTGCTCTGGCTCTCCCTCAGAAATTCCGGCCAATTAACCAATGGTAATCCTTCCAGTGTACTTTATGGAAATGGGCCAACCCCTATTTTACCTGACTACCTTTTTGCAGGTCCGCACCGGGATACACTGTATGAAGGAAGTCCCTATGTTCAGGATTCTCTTTATAACCTTAATCCCGACAATGGAAGCATTTACCAGATTGTAAAATTTAATAAAACAGGTACCAATTTGTACAACGAAATGTTTAACCCTGCATTCAGCCAGCAACATACCATCAGCCTTTCTGGCGGCAATGAAAAAAATCAATACCTGGTGTCTTTAGGATACCTCGACCAGCAGGGAACCTTATTGAATACTTACCTGAAAAAGTTTACACTCAGGGTTAATACTGATTTCAATTATAAAAATAATTTTCATTTTGGAGAGAATGTTCAGCTTTCTTATACTGACAATCCGCAATCAAATAAATATGGAATTAGCCCTTACGGTAATGATGTTTACCAAATTTACACCGTAGATCCCTCCTTATCGGTGTATGATACACATGGAGCCTGGAACCCGGGCAATGGAGTTGGCACTCTCCCACCTGGTAATAATGCGCTTTTCGTGCGGACAACTGCTAAAGACGATAACGGAAAAAGATGGGAAGCCCTTGGCAATATCTACGCCGCCCTTGATTTTCTAAAATATTTTAATTTCAAAAGCAGTTTTGGCGGAAACCTTGTGAACTATTCTAATTACAGTTTTCAATATCAGAGTTATGATCAAACTTCCAGTCTTAATACTTTTAATGAATCTGCAGGTTATATAACCAACTGGACATGGACCAATATCCTGAATTTTTCAAAGGTATTTTCAAAGCATAGTATCAAGGCGCTGGCTGGCACCGAGTATATTCAAAACTATAACCGTGAAACGGGCGGTTCAGCAAAGGACCTTGCCTTCCAGGATCCATCCTATTGGTTGCTGAGTAATGGTGACCCTCGTAAAAAAACAAATTATAGCCTGGCAAGTAGCCTATTGCTCTCTTCTTTTATAAGCCAGGTAGATTATAATTATAATGGTAAATACTTTCTATCTGTTACAATGAGGCAGGATGGCTCTTCTGTTTTTGGCTCTCAAAACAGGTATGGCTGGTTCCCGGCACTGGCCGCAGCCTGGAGGATCACGGAAGAAAATTTTATGAAAAATGCAGCATGGGTTAATGAATTAAAGCTAAGGGGTAGCTGGGGGAAAACAGGGTTTAATGGCAATACAGACCCACTGAATCAATATAGCCTTTATGGAGGCTCCGTATATGATGCTTATTATGATATCAATGGCATCAGTTCAGGCAATATCCAGCGTGGATTCAGAAGGGTAAGGATTGGTAATGCCCATACCGGATGGCAGGAAGATATGGTGACAAACATAGGCATAGAAAGCATTTTATGGAAAGGCAAATTGAGTATTACTGCCGATTTTTATAATAAAAAAACAACGGGACTTTTGTTTCCAGTTACCTTACCCGATTTGCTGGGAGATGCCACGCCACCAAATGCCAATATTGGCGATATCAAAAATACCGGTTATGATCTTACGGTGGGTTCAAAGGGTAAGTTCTCAAAAGACTGGCGCTGGAACCTGCTCCTGACACTAACCCACTATAAAAACAAGATCGTTAAACTAAACGACCTCACTTATTTTGATGATGCGTTTGGAAATATCAGAAACGAAGTTGGATATCCCATCAGTTCCTTTTATGGATATAAGATAATTGGCTTATTCCAGAACGATCAGGATGTTGCAAAATCACCCATACAACCTGATGCGGCTCCTGGCCGTTTCAAATATGCAGATCTGAATAGCTATGATTCTGCCGGTCATTTAACCGGCAAACCCGACGGGCTAATTAATGATGCAGACAGGACACATTTTGGAAACCCTAACCCAAAATTTACCATCGGCATCAATATAGAAATATTTTATAAAAATTTTGATTTTTCCACCTTCCTGTACGGATCTTTTGGCAACGATGTATTGAATCTTCTCAGGAATAGTTTGGATCTTTCGCCCGTTTTAAGTACTGACCGGGCCAGGAGCAGAACTGCGCTCTATGATTCCTGGACGCCGGATCATAAAAATGCCAGTGCCCCCATGATAGATAATACTTCAAATTTCAGCAACAGCAATAATATCCATTCCTATCCTCTTGAGGATGGCTCCTACCTCCGGAACAGATCCCTAATGCTCGGTTATACCTTCCCTGTAAACCTTTTAAATAAAATGAAATTGGAAAGATTAAGGGTGTATGTACAGGTGGTTAATCTATTTACTATTACCAACTATAGCGGCCTTGATCCAGAATTATACAAGACTGGTTTTGACCCAAAATTCACAGGAGTAACCAACTCTGCTTTTGGAATCGACACAGGAAACTATCCTAATAATCAAAAACAATTTTTGGTTGGCGTAAACCTGGGCTTATAATGTTTATTAAAAACACATTTTTATGAAAGCAGTTAAATTTATATACCTACTTATCATTTGGTTACCTCTTTTATTTTCCTGCAAAAAAGACCTTGATCAGGAACCAATAGGAAGTGTTGATGAAACGAAGCTTACCAATAAAAAAGGGGTGGAGGGATTACTTATTGGGGCTTATTCCTTAGTGGATGGGGAAACAGATCCATATTCACCCATATTTGGTTATGGAAGCGCTGCATCCAATTGGGTTTATGGCAGTATTTGCGGCACTGAAGCCTATAAAGGATCTGATTTAAATACGCAAGATCAAATAGAAATACTCTATCTCGAAAAATTTGAGGCTGTACCTATTAACGGTTATATTGCCCAAAAATGGGCGCTTGTATATGCTGGTGTACAACGTGCTAATGAGGTATTAAGGATGATGAAAAAAGCCACCGATATCCCGCAGGAAGACCAGCGAAGAATCAGTGGGGAAGCCCGGTTTCTTAGGGGGTACTATCATTTTGAGGCCATTAAAATGTGGCAAAAAGTACCCTATGTAGATGAAACCGTTACCTATGATGCAGGCAATTATCACCTGCCTAATGATACGCTTATCTGGGGGGCCATCGAAAACGATTTCAGGTATGCCATGGACAACCTGCCCACAAAAATGGTGGCAGTAGGCAGGTGCAATAAATATGCTGCGGAGGCCTATCTTGCAAAAGCATATATCTTCCAGGGAAAATCCGATCCGGGCAAATTTGAAAAGGCAAAACCCTTACTGAATGATCTAATAACAAATGGTGCCACAGCCGGTGGTATCCCCTACGCACTGCTTCCACATTATTCTGATAATTTCAACCTTCAATACAAAAACAGTTCAGAGTCGGTTTTTGCCGCACAGATGTCGGTAAATGATGGGGCCGAGGGTGCTAATGGCAATTTTGGGGATGTATTGAATTATCCATATCAACCAAACCATGATGATGCACCTGGGGTTTGCTGTGGCTTTTTTCAGCCCTCCCAATACCTGGTGAATCATTATAAAACAGATGTAGTAACTGGTCTTCCTGATCTTGATCACTTTAATGAGGTTCCAGTAAAAAGTGACGAAGGCTTATTGTCCACTGATCCATTTGTACCTTATGATGGGCCGCTGGACCCCAGGTTGGACTGGACCGTGGGTAGAAGGGGTATTCCCTATCTTGATTGGGGAAACCACCCTGGCAAGGACTGGATAAGGGATTTTGATTGGGCTTTTGGCCCATATAGCCCCATCAAAAATACTTATTACAAAACCCAAAAGGAACATTATACGGATGCAAGTTTCTGGAGCACCGGAACCGTCGCCAACAATGTTAACCTCATTCGCTTTGCAGATGTACTGCTGTGGGCTGCCGAGGCTGAAATTGAAACCGGCAACCCGGAAAAGGGGAGAGAATATATAAATAAAGTTAGGGCAAGGGCTGCTGACCCTTCTGGTTGGGTGCGCAAAAGTGATGGCCAGCCTGCAGCTAATTATCATATCGGAATCTACACGAATACGTGGGCCAATAAGGAATCTGCGCTTAAGGCCCTGCGTTATGAAAGGATGCTGGAGCTGGGTATGGAAGGCCATCGCTTTTTTGACCTTGTGCGTTGGGGCATTGCCAACGAGGAAATTAATGCCTTCCTGGAAAAGGAAAAAACAATAAGGAACGTACTTGTTGGGGTAGATTTTACAAAAGGGGTTAACGAATATTTTCCTATACCACAAAGGCAAATTGACCTGAGCGCCGGGGCAGACGGTGTTCCAAAAATGAAACAAAACCCTGGCTATTAAAGAAACCTGGACCAATAAAAACAATTTGAACTATAGCTTATTTCTGCCAACCACCCC
This sequence comes from Bacteroidota bacterium, assembly GCA_025362055.1. GTDB lineage: Bacteria > Bacteroidota > Bacteroidia > Chitinophagales > Chitinophagaceae > Ferruginibacter. Next base: position 6,889 of record JANYIM010000305.1, on the reverse strand, counting down.
CTGGTAATGTCAGTTACTCAATACCTTTTATTCATGCGGCTTAGGTATAATAATATTGCTACTTTTTACCAGCTAAGGATTTATATAAATATGTTGAATTCAAAAAAAAATATACTCTTGTTTATTCTTTGTTTTGCAACACTTTTTTCTGTTGCCCAACAAATTAAAAGTGTAAGCGCCCCTGATAGTTACCGTGCCATTCATTGGACGAACGACGATGGATTGCCTCAAAGCACCACCCATGCCATGTTTAAAGATGCAAGGGGATTTCTATGGATTGGAGGAGAGAAAAGTGGACTTTGCCGCTTTGATGGAGCGTTTTTTAAAAAATACCTGCCTGGCCAAAAAAGAGGAGCTATAAATTCTGATGAGGTCTATACATTTAAGGAAGACAGCCTGCATAATATATGGATGGGAACAGGCAAGGGCATATCGAGATATGATATGAAGGCCGATACTTTTACAAATTTTTCTCCCTTTATTGACTCCGCTCACTCCCAATTTTCCTTTTCTTTCTCCGAAGTGATTGCTCCTTTTTGGGCCACAAAAGATGAAATGTATTGCATGGAACCCGGTGGTGCAATAACATCAATTAATATACACACACTTAAAAGAGAAAAAATATTGCAACTATCAAAGACGCAAGACCCGGGAATTGTGTGGAATACAAACAAATCTTTTTTTGAAAAAAGCTCTAACAGTATATGGAAACTCTCCTGGGACGCAGAAGGCTACGGGAGACTGCAACAAATTTTTTTAGACGGAAGAACTCAATATTATACCTGGCCCTGTTATAACAAGACCAAACACAGGCATACCTTTGGATCCCCACCCAGGCATTTTGCCGAAGACATGCGATATGATCCCAAAAGAAATTCTGTCTGGATCAACAGCGGAGAAGGATTGCTTGAATTCTCTTTGGCGAATAAACAGTTTCGTAAAATTGAAGCATGTAATAAGCTGACCAAAGAAAAAAGTTATGACCGCGGTGTGGGAGTTGATATAGACAGGCAGGGGCGGATATGGTTTTCAACATATGCTGAAGGGATATTTATTTATGATCCGGAAACAGATTTCATAAAACCACTCTTTTCAGATCCTTCCCTGCAACTATCAGTAGGTGAAAATAACCTCCATATATATTGTGATCCGGATGGTATAGTATGGACTTCTGATTGGTTAGGAAAGGGAGTCTATGCGTTGCTGCCTTTTAATCCACTTGTAAAGAGGTATGCTGCAAACCCGTCAGCAAAAAATACATTAAGCAGTGATTTGATCTCTACTATCGTTCCCGGTCCGCAGGGTAAATTGTGGCTTGGCACTGCGGATGGCTTAAACATTTTTGATCCGGTTACAGAAACATTTGAAGTGTTGAGGGAGAAAGATCTGCCTGGTATTAAAGGAACTTCTATCCTGCCCCTTTATATAGATACCGTACAACAAAAAGCCTGGCTCAATGCAGGGTCGCGGGAATCAGAGCAGCGGTATTTTGGTATGAGCATGTATGAAATGGACATCAAAACCCGGAAATGCAGCCACATTGTATTTATGGACGGATCAAAACGAATTGATACATTTTCGGTTATGGTTGGCTGGGAGAAGCCGTATAAAAATGGTATTATTTTTTGTGATGAGTTTCATGGCGTTTGGCAAATAAAAGAAGGTAGTTTGGTTGCAAACCTCTTAATTCCTTTAGTACCGGGAGGAGCAGGTTTTGGTAATATCCTTTTGGCAGAAGATCGTTACCTGTTTTTGGATCATGGAAGCACGCCACCCAATTTCGCTTTTGAAAATAAAAATGCCCGCCTGCCGGACGGGCAGGAAAAGTGGACAAGAATTCCAAATGTACTTGATAACGTGGGTTGGTATTCTGCACTCTACAATAAAAAGGATCAGACATATTGGGTGAGTGGGGCAAACCTGATACACTATAACAAAGAATTCCGGGAAATTAAAGCTTATAACGGGGAAGACGGGTATAAAGGGGAAATAGTGAACATGCAGTTGGATAACTACGGTAACCTGTGGTTTGCCAACACTTCACAACAGATTGGCAGGCTTAATACGGCTACCGGCATTATCTCAGCTTTATCTGAAACAGACGGATATCAAAAAGTGAGTTTCTTCTGGCTGGCGCCCATCACGAAGGATGGGCGGGGTGATCTGTATTTTGGCATTGGTTCGATTGGTTCGAAAGCGGCACCCGGTGATTTGAAGTGGGGATTGGGCCGCGTTTACCCGGAAAGATTTTCATCCGTTACTTCATCCGTTTATCTCAACACTCTTTCTATTAATCAAAAACCATTTTCACTTAACACACTGGTAAATGAGCACGGAGAATTATCACTAAAATATAACAAGGACACTATCAGGATTGAAGCCGGCATTATTGATTTTTATTCAAGAAAAAAAGGCCTTATAAGATATAAGCTCGAACAAAATGGTAAGATGGGCGACTGGCAATATCCACCGGATTATATCATCCGGTACGAAGGTTTACCCCCCGGCTCTTACCGGCTGGTGGTACAGGCTTCGAATATCAATAATGAATTCAACAGCCCGGAAAAAATATTGATCATCAACATCAGTCCTCTTTTCTGGGATACATGGTGGTTCAGGATACTGGCAGCCGTTGCTGTTACAGCGGTGATCTATGGATTTGTTCAGTACCGTTCCCGCAATTTGAAAAAAAAGAATATCCTCCTGGAAAAAAAAGTAATGCAGCGCACAGATGAATTAAATAAGCGTACAGATGAGTTAAATAAGCGTACAGATGAATTGAATAATTCATTGGGTGAACTTAAAGCCACGCAGGACCAACTAATTCAATCCGAAAAAATGGCATCGCTTGGCGAACTGACCTCCGGGATAGCGCATGAAATAAAGAACCCGCTGAATTTTATAAAGAACTTTTCCGAAATTAATATGGAACTGATCACGGAAATGGAGGAAGAACAAATGCCAAATCTTGATGAGAACAACCAGGCCGAAATGGAATCAATTATCAAAACACTTAAAAAAAATTCAGAAAAAATAAATCATCATGGCAGCCGCATTGATGGGATCGTTACAGGTATGCTGCAACATTCCCGGGTGGGGAATACATCCAAAGAACCGGTAAATATCAATTCGCTCTGTGATGACTCACTTAAACTGGCTTACAATGGATTTAAAGCCAAAGAGAAAACATTCAACGCTTCTGTTGACACAGAATTTGATCCGGATCTTCCTGCACTCATGGCTCTTCCCCAGGATATGGGGCGGGTGTTATTAAATTTAAGTAATAATGCATTTTATGCCGTTCATGAAAAGAAAAAAAAGTACCAGTCAGGATCATTGACTGATATGCTGCAAACGGATTTATTATACAAACCGGCTGTAATAGTCAGCACTAAAAAATGTGACAATAAAATATTCATCACGATATCTGATAATGGCATGGGCATACCATCCGGTATCATCAATAAAATATTTCAGCCGTTTTTTACCACCAAGCCAACAGGTGAAGGCACAGGTCTCGGCCTGTCCATGTCTTATGATATCATTACCAAAGGTCACGGCGGCGAACTACGGGTAAAAAGTAAAGAAGGCGAGGGGACAGATTTTGAGATAGTGCTGCCTGTACAAAAAATGTAAAATAAAGCATATGCCAAAAATTTTGGTTGTAGATGACGAAGAAGACCAGGAAGAACTTATTATGCAGCGATTTGCGCATAAAGCCTATTTACGGGAATATGAATTCATATTTGCACGGGATGGACTAAAAGCTTTGCAGTTAATTAAAGAGCATGCTGACATTGACCTTGCCATTTTAGATATCAACATGCCTGAAATGGATGGGCTTACACTTCTGCAAAAAATAAAGGAAATCAATCCTGTGATGCGGTCGGTGATGCTTTCAGCTTATGGAGATATGTCAAATATCAGAACTGCTATGAACAACGGCGCATATGATTTTTTGAATAAACCGATTGACATGAATGACCTCGGCATTACAATAAAAAAAACCATTGACGAAGTAAACCGGCTCAAAGAAACCGCAAGGATGCAGGATGAAAATACAACCTTAAAACAAAAATCTTCCGAACTGGAAATGCAGGTACTTCGTGCCCAGATGAACCCGCATTTTATTTTTAATTCGCTCAACTCTATCAACAGGTTTATTCTTCAAAATAACAAAGAGCAGGCCTCTGAATTTCTTACAAAATTTTCAAAATTGGTGCGGATGATCCTACAAAATTCGCAGGCTTCATTGATTACTTTGGAAAGTGAATTGGAAGCGCTCAATTTGTACCTCGAGATGGAAGCACTGCGGTTTAATTATCATTTTACCTACAAAATTTCTGTTCCAAAAGATTTGGATATCGAATTGCTGAAAGTACCGCCTCTCATCATTCAGCCCTACGTAGAAAATGCCATCTGGCATGGTTTGATGCATAAGGAAGAAAAAGGACAATTGGATATCGAAATCTCAGAAGAAAATAATCACCTGTATATTAAAATTACCGATAATGGTATAGGCAGAAAAAAGGCTTCCGAACTGGCAAGCAAATCTGCTACCACGCACAAGTCAATGGGGTTGCGCATTACGGCCGAGCGTATTGCAATGATCCAGCATTCAGGTGGCAAAGTATCGCCAGTAACAATTAATGATTTGGTGGAACCGGGTGGAACTGCTGCGGGTACTGAAGTAATAATTAAAATGCCTGTTCTAAATGATTAAAGCAAATATATCAGTCGATGGCGTTCACTGCTAAATAACTTGAGTATACTGTTGACAGATTATTTTCGGGAAGTAGCAGCGATGGAAAAATGTGGCCTTGCAAAAAAAGCTGAACAAGTTTTTTTAAGGGGATAAAAAAAATAATGGACCATGTAAAGTTATTAATGCTAAATTTAATGGAGCTATGATCAAAGCAATTTTGATAGATGATGAAGTTCACTGTATAGATACATTGAGCATTCTAATAAGTGATTATTGCCCGGAAATAGCGGTAATGGACAGGTGCCATTCTGCAAAAAAAGGATTGGAGGCAATTGAAAAGATAAAACCCGAACTGGTATTCCTTGATATTGAAATGCCTGTAATGAACGGGTTTGAACTGCTGGAACAATTTAAACAAATTCCTTTCTCTGTAATATTTACCACCAGTTACGATCAATATGCCATTAAAGCTATCCGCTTTAGCGCACTGGATTATTTACTAAAACCCATTGATCCAAAAGAACTGGTAACAGCAGTGCATAAAGTGCAGGTTCAAAAAATGCCACCTACGATAGAACAATTTCAAATGCTGATGGAGCAGATACAACATAAAGAAAGCGGCTTTACAAAAATTGCTGTGCCTACTGCTGAAGGCTTTGAATTGATTCCTGCCGATAGCGTGGTACGCTGCGAAGCAGATGATAATTATTCGCACTTATACCTTAGTAATAAAAATAAGATAACTGTATGCCGCACGTTGAAAGAGATGGAAGAGCAACTGGAAAATTTTGGTTATTTCATACGTGTACATCACTCATACCTTGTAAACCTTAATGAAGTAACAAAGTATATCCGTGGCGAAGGCGGCTACCTCGTAATGAACGACGGCTCTACTGTGAATGTTTCCCGAAGCCGAAAAGATATGTTGCTAAATAAACTACAACCCGGCAGAGTGCAGTAATTTATGTAGTTTATTCAGCTCCTACGTATCATCCATTCAAATTTCAACATTTCTGCTTGTACTAATTACTCACTCATTATTGAGAATTAAATTGTCATTGCTATTGCTTACTCAATGGCAGCAGTAGGAGTATCATTGCTGTAAAGAAATATTTAGTAGGCAAAGTAGTAATTGATGCCAGCGCAATTGTTATAGGCGCGTATAATTGAGTAATTATCAATTATAGTATATTAAGAAATGCTTACTAGTAAGCATTTCTTAATATACCAGGTGATTTATAAAGTGGAGCTTGTTTTAATAAGAGCTCCATTCTTATCAAAATACACATAATTTGAAGAAATACCTTTTTTTACTTCGTACCTGTACAGGCTTTCACCTTTTGGATATTCAACATACGCCACGCCTTTTTGTTCCCAGTCGCGGTATTTACTTTTTGAAAAAGAATCAGCGGCTTTTTCAGCTATGCTTGCCTTTTCAATAAATTTCTCGGTATAATCCCAATTACCACTGATGGTGTAATGTCCTTTACAGGTTACACCATCTAATGCAAAAGTTACGGTGGCATTAGCTACATTATTTGTCCATTTAACATCAGTTGCACTAAGGTATTTTTTCTCGAATTGTCCCTGTGCTTTTTTAGACACACCAATACCTTGTGCTGTAGCCGAAGCGATACAAATTGAAATAAGAGAAAACAGCATTAATTTCTTCATGATAATTAATTTTTTAATGAGTTTATTAAATAGTCGGATTACTTAAAAACAACTTACAAGTTGCAAGTTGTGTAGGTAAAATTACAACAATAATTTATATGAATATCCGCAAAATAGCTAACAAAAAGATAATTTTGTTGTTACTAAAAATTTTTATTTGTACATATTTTCCTGGCCATATAAAAATGCTGGTACATAATAGCACCAGCATTTAATTTTTACTATAAAAATTGTTACGAAATATTATTTTTCTTTTGTAAACTTGTAAGAGCCGCCACCCTGCTTTAAGTTCATTTCATTTTTATCTGTATCAAATATTATAACCAAACCCGCTGCATCAAAACTAAACGTATCTTTCCCAGTGTTGGTTAATTGAAATTTATCCTGTCCTGTTGCTTCGGCCTCCAAAGTATTACCATCCTTGGTAAAGGTGATTTTTAACGGAATATCCTTAGATGCATATACCCCTAAATATTTATCCAGGTTAACTATTGGTGCAGCCTTTGCAGA
>JANYIM010000267.1 GCA_025362055.1 Bacteroidota bacterium | reverse complement strand
AGTCGCTGGGTCAGGTTCTGTTCATGTTGTGGTTGATTACACAAAACCTGACGGAACAAGAGGTCAGGATAATCAAGAGATCAAATATACCGTTGGCCAGCCAAGTAGCGCTGCCATATCGCTGGATAAAATGAACGTATTTTATGTAGGTCTGGATAATCCCATTACTATTGGTTCACCAACAGGTATGGAAAAAACAGGCGTTAACGGAACTAATTGTACAGTTAGTGGTGCCGGCCCGCACAGAACGGTTAAAGTTTCTGCTCCGGGAGAATGCTCAATTACTGTTTCTCCCCAGGGAAGTACTCCATTGACCATGCCATTCAGGATCAAAAGGATCCCTGAACCAACTTTCATGATAGGATCTGGTAAAGCAAGAATGCCTTCAGTGGAGATCAAGAACCAGCAATTTTGCAGGGCTGATATGGGAGCTGATTTTATTTATGACGTTCATTACTCCGTAATAAGCGCTACCGTTTATTTTTCAGGAGCTAATTTTGCAAACGTAGTTACCACTTCAATTACAGGAAATGGTTTAGGCTCCTTAAGTACATATCTTCAGCGTTGTGGTCCAGGTTCTGTGGTTTCTTTTGATAATATTAAAGTTTCCGGTCCGGATGGTGTGAGAATAATTGACGGTAAATCTTTTGCTCTATATTAATTTTTTATTAATAACGCATAGCTATGAAAATGCAATTTGTAAAATACCTCTTGTCGACGATGTGTCTCTGCCTGTTTGTTAATATTGCAGATGCTCAAAAACGTACGGCTACGCATCGTACGCAAACACATAAGACCACAAAGACAAAGACCAAGGCAACAGTAAATCCTACTGTAGCGGTAACGGATACGGTTAAACCTGTTGTAAAAGTTGTTGCACCAGTGGTAAATGATAGTTTGCCAATAAAAAAAGTGCTTAAATCATTGCGTACAGATGAGGCTGTGACCGGTGGAAATGAGAATAGGGACAGGAAACCATTGGCCTATGAAAATTTAAGGATCGATGATGCGATGTTCCGTCATAAGATATGGAGAGAGATTGATACAAGGGAAAAGCAAAACCTGCCATTCCGATATTCGGCCGACCAGGACAATGGTAATCAACGTTTCATTTCTATTCTGTTACAGGCTATACAGGATAGCGTAGTAACTGTTTTCAGTAATATTGACGATCGCTTTACTACACCGATGACAAAATCTGACGTAGCCAAAGCTATTGGTGGTGAGCCTATTCCTGTTAAACAATATGATTCACTTGGAAATGAGATCGGTGTTATTATGAAACCAAGGGAGATCAACCTTGATTCCATTTACAAATTCCACGTTAAGGAAGAAGTTATTTTTGATAAGGAAAGTTCACGTTTATTTTGGCGGATACTTGGTATTGCACCGGTAATGAACGTGGTCAATTCGCAGGGAATAAACCTTGGCGAGTCTGAAGTATTCTGGGTTTATTATCCTGATATGCGTCCAACATTCGCAAAGTATGAGATATATAATGGTAAGAATTTCGGCGCCAGGATGTCCTGGGAAGAATTATTTGAAAGCAGGATGTTCTATGGGCGGATCATTAAAAGCACTATTGACAATCCATATGACCTTGCAATAAAGAATTTCCCCGGCCTTAGGGATAATACCATCCTTCAGTTACTGGAAGGAGAAAATATCAAGGAGAAAATATTTAACTATGAACAGGATCTGTGGAGTTATTAATTAATAATTCGTAATTCATCATAGGCCCCCGGATTTTCGGGGGCTTTTTTTATCCCACCCCTGCCCCCATCCTTAAACGGGAGTTATTCGAAAACCATAATTATACAGCAAAAGAAAAGAAATACTTTAATGTGTATAATAACCACTTATGGGTATTGTTAATGCAGCTTGCAATGATTATCTTCGTTTCGGTTTTTCATAGGATATTGGATTTTATAACGGGGCAGGATTTCTATCCAAGCCCCTTGTTTTTTTTGTTACAACATTGCCTGACTTTTAAAATGACTTAGTAAAAGATCGGCTTTCCCCTTACCGATTATCTTCGCGATATCTTCGGCTGTTTTACTCCTGATATTTTTTACCGATTTGAACTCTTTCAGTAATAAATTGGCTGTTGCCTTGCCAATTCCCTTGATCTGTTCCAATTCATTTTTAAAAGCCCCCTTGCTTCTGAGATTCCGGTGATAGGTGATCCCAAACCGGTGCACCTCATCCCTTATGCGGCGTATCAGCTTCAGGCTTTCACTGTCCCAGGGTAATTTGATGGACTGGGTATCTCCCGGAAAAAATATTTCTTCTTCATTTTTAGCAAGCCCTACAATGGTAGTGGAACCGGGGATATTAAGTGCTGTTATGCTTTCCATTGCTGCGCTTAATTGCCCCTTGCCCCCGTCAATGATCACTAACTGCGGTAATTCGCCTTTCTCATCCAGTACCCGCTTGTAATGCCGGTGAACTACTTCTTTCATGGTGGCAAAATCATTGATGCCTACAACAGTCTTCACATTAAAGCGCCGGTAACCCGACTTGCTCGGTTGCCCGTTCTTAAAACATACTACTGCAGATACCGGAAAACTTCCCTGTAAATTAGAATTGTCGAAGCATTCAATATGTAATGGCAAAGCAGACAACTGTAGATCTTTTTGTAATTGAAGAAGTACTTTTAATTTTTCATCTTCCGTTTTATCTTCCAGGTTGAGCATTTTCTTTTTCTTCAGGTCTTCCCGGAAATAGTTCACATTTTTCTCTGATAAGGAAAGCAGGTTTTTCTTATCGCCCGACCTGGGAATGGTTATAATAGTACCCTGCTCGGGATAACTGATCTCAATTGGAACAATGATCTCTTTTGCTTCACTTTTGAATGTGGTTCTTAGCAGGGCTGCAGCAAAGACCAGGATCTCTGCAGGGGTTTCTTCCAATTTCTTTTCCAGCATGATCGTTTTTGTTTGTACGATAGTGCCATCAGAAACAGCCAGGTAATTTACATAAGCAATATTGCCATCTTCCAGGATGGTGAATACATCTACCGTCCCTATTTTGGTATTGACTACTGTTGACCTGGACTGATAACTTTGAAGGTGTTCAATTTTCTTTTGATAAATGCCCGCCATTTCAAATTCCAGTTTTTGAACATGTCCCTGCATTTCTTTTTTAAAGTGCTGAATAACCGGCGATAATTTTCCTTTCAGGAGATTGACCAATTGCTGTAACTCTTCGTTATAGTCTTCGGCTGTTTGTAAGCCTTCACAAGGCCCTTTGCAATTCCCCAGGTGGTATTCAAGGCAAACTTTGAATTTCCCTTTTTTTATATTACTATCTGTCAGATTCAGTTTACAGGTGCGTAGTAAAATGTTTTGTTTAATAAAAGACAACAACTCTCTTACTTTTACCACGGAAGTATAAGGGCCAAGGTATTGTGAGCCATCATTTATTTTACGCCTTGTGAAAAATACTCTTGGGAAAGGCTCTTTCTTGATTACAATATAGGGATAGGTCTTACCGTCTTTCAGGCTGATATTGTATTTTGGCTGAAACTCTTTGATGAGCGTATTCTCCAGAAGGAAAGCATCCTGCTCACTGTTCACAATAGTGAATTCAATATGATGAATGCGTTGAACTAATTCATGTGTTTTGTACGTAGTGAAGGTCTTTGAGAAATAGGAACTCACCCTTTTTCGTAAGTGCTTTGCTTTACCAACATATAGCAATTCATTCGCTGCATTGAAATATTTATAGATACCCGGCTGGGTAGGAATGGTATTTGAGATAGCAGAAAATTCTTTTTGTGTCATTTTTTATCAGAGATCCCAAGTAATATTTTCTTCTTTTTCAACAGATGATGTCCCGTCTGGTTTATTGGTGATATGCACCAGCTTACACCATTTATCACCCTGCCAGGTTAACTGGAGTATTTTAGTTTCATCAATGGCTTTAACCATATAAATTCTCCTTACTTTCCCGGTTTTGGGATCTACATATACATCCCAATGTTGTAATGTCATCGAATCGGGCAGCAACCCCACAGGGTCATAAGTAAATGTAAGGGCATCAATCGTTTGATCCATGAATTTCTTTTCTGTGAAGAGCGCAATAAGATTCACGGAGTCTATTTGAGGATGTAAGAATTCGTAGAATGCAGCCTGCAGTTCTTCAGCTTTGAGCCAGGCCGAATCGGTATGTCCGTTTACTGTACTGTATTTTATGGGGTTGATGCCTCTTTGGGTTATTTCGTATATCTGCCCCTGTAAATAATCTGTGACCGGAAAAAAACTTGGCTTTTCTGCAGCTTGTTTTTGGAGTACTGTTGCAGGTTCAGGACCCTTTTTTTTAGATGAGTTTTTACAGGATTGCAGCAGTACCAATGCCAGGGCTGTCCATATGATGATCTTCATTTCCCAAAATTAAACGGAATCCACGGTAAAACAAAACTACCGGGTTCAGATCGGCGCGGTTTATGAAATTTTTATAATACAAATGAAAACGCAACAATCGAATAAAGAATTGTTGCGTTCTAAATAATATGAAAAAATGAGATCATCTTAAAAGCTTTTAACCAAGCCTACTTTTAGCCCCATATTATAGAGGTTCTCATCTACAGTATATTTCTTGGTGTAAGTAGAAAATAATTGGTAGCGAAATTGTGGGCCCACCTGTAAAGTATAGCTGCCCATTTTGTAGTTAAGGTAAGTTTCAAAACCGGTATTCATATTCCACCTGCGCAGTAAAGAAGGATCCGAAACATAACTGCTGTAGTCTGATGAAATGAAATGTGTTGATCCGCCAAAAACAAAACTGGGTTGTATAGATGCTCCTGCATACCACTCCAGGTTATTATTTCCTGCTAATTTAACAGCAAGTCCAACCGGAATAGATATCTGAAAAGTATTGTTGTGTACTTTAACAGACTGTAAACCCGTTGAATTGGAAAGCGAAGAACTTATTGCTTCCAGGTAGGGACGTCCGGTATTAGGGTCATTTAACATCAGGGTGGTCAGGATCGGGTGATTGGTTTGATCAGCGTTGACACCATAGCTGGTATAGTTAAGTTGTACCCCACTTTTCAATCGTAAATTTTTGGCAAATGAATAGGAGAGGCCAAAACCCGCTTCCAGGCCCAATCCGGGTTTCTGGCTTACTGATTTACTGTTAGGGGTTGCGGCACCGTTATAAGCCTGTGCTGCAGCCTCATTTGTTATATTGCTGCTAAGGTTACGATAACTTACGCCGGGTGTTACATATAATTCCATGGCAACACGGTCTTTCCATTTATTGCGTCCTGGCTTATTGTGCAGGGCATAATCTTCCATCCATGCTTTTTCCTCGGTGGATACAGCCTTCTTGTTGTTATTACCGGCATTAACAGCGGGGATGTTTTTTACAGTAATATTTTCATTAACTGAGTTGTTCTTATTTCCCTCATTTATGCCAACTGCAGGGATGTTTGTCTTAGCAACAGCATTTTGTACAGCAACCGTATTCGTTTCACTTGTATTTTCGTTCATGCCGGAATTGGCCAATACGGTATGAGTTGTTCTCTGTTCTTTCTGCCTGTTCATTTCAGCGATATCATAAAGCAGCTGATTTGACCTGATATAATTATCAACCGTAACAACAAGGTTGGTATTTGCTGATGTTTTATTTTCGGAGTTACCAGCAATAACGGATGTATTTGTATTGCCCTGGTTGCCAGGTAAAACATTGTTTACAGTCCCAGTGTTGTTATTGCTCGCTTCTTCAGCAGTGATGGTATTAGTTATTGACTGATCAGGATTTACATGTAACGCATCATTACTACCTGTTACGGGTAATTGCCCGGTATTAGTGTTTGAATTTGTGGTATTATTGTTGCTTATACCATATTGTGAAGAAGGGTTGCCAGCGAGCGGTTTTTTTGTGGAATTATCATTTGTGTTAAGATAACCAATAAGGAGTAATGCAATAACCAAAAGCATACTCATGGCAACAGAAGGCCATTTGCGGCCCGGGTGTAAGTCGTTATAGATACTGTGCCAAACCCGTTTAGAAGGATACATCCTGAATTCATCTGACTTTTCCTTCAACAGTCGCTCAAAATTGTCCGTATAGAATTTTCTCTCCATCTTTCACAAAAAGCTTTTGGTTATGGGTCTTTCAAAATAGGATCTGGAATACATAATATAAAATAAATTACCTCGGTGCTACTGCGGCATAAAGCACAGTTTTTTCCCTTGGTCTTTGAATGATCTTTTTCCTGATCAAAATTTCCTCCAACATCGCCTTGGCCCTGGTATACTGGCTACGGCTGGTGCTTTCTTCAATGTCAAGCAGGTTAGCAATTTCCTTATGAGAGAATCCTTCTATTGCATAAAGGTTCAAAACTGTTCTGTAACCTAAAGGCAACATGCGGATACATTCTACCACTTGTTTTGCCTGCATGATCGAAGGAATCATATCTTCTTTCACATGAATGCTGTTCGCATGAATGATATCAACACTCTCAGAGAACTTTTTATTTTTCTTCAG
>JANYIM010000222.1 GCA_025362055.1 Bacteroidota bacterium | reverse complement strand
CCTGCCATATCAGCACTGGCTTGCGGTAGCGGATCTTTTTCGGCACCAGCTACGGCAGGTACCATTTATTCGGGCACGGCTACCGTACCTTATTCGGGCGGTAACGGTGTCGCTTATACGTCGGGCTCAGCTATTTCATCTACCGGTGTAACTGGTTTAACGGCTACTTTGCAGGGAGGTACATTAACCAATTCAACCGGCAATTTATCTTATACTGTTACAGGTATTCCTTCTGCTGCAGGTACCGCAACATTTCCCATTAGTTTCGGCGGACAAAATTGTAGTATATCCGTAACCGTTGCCAGCGGTACGCCCACCTTACCTTCTGTTTACAATAAAATATACGGCGCTACCAGTATCACTTTCGATGGTACCTGGGTAACCATTAAATGCAATGCCCTGCCCGATCACGTGAGTGCCTACTATCCTGCGGGCAATCCATTGCACCAGGCTTTCAGTGGTACAACTTTTGGCGGCTACACATTTTCCATCAATCCAAATACCATCTCTACACAAGCGATAACACTTAAAATTCCTGTGAATCCTGTTGTTGCTGCTTCACATGCTGCTACACCAATGGGTGTGATGGGCGTTGCATTGAATGGCGTTCCTTTATTCAATCAATATGCTGCAGGAGGATCTGCCCTTAGCGGTGAAATTGCAAGCTTTGATCAATATTGGGGACATCCGCAAATGACCGGCATGTATCACTATCACGTAGAGCCACTTTATTTAACTACGGTAAAATCAACCAAATGGGGGATCATGGGATTCCTGCTGGATGGTTTCCCTGTCTATGGTCCAAAGGAAGAGAATAATACAGATCCAACCGGACTGGATGTATACCATGGGCATACACATGCTACGGCAGATTATCCCGGCGGTATCTATCATTACCACTTTAGCACTGCTGCTCCTTATTTGAACGGCAATGGTTTTTATGGAACGGCAGGGACGGTAACGCAATAAATTTTTATGAGCCCGGCTTTTGTATTGCTATTAAACTTCGGTGGCGTCGCACTCTTGTACCTTTGTTCTATATTCAACAAAAAAATGCAAGCCAAACAGTTTATAGCAGGACAAAAGCCGTTTTTTATTTTTTTTATACTGCTTAGTTGCACTTCCTGTAATGAAAAAAAACAAGAGGCCCCAAAGGCCGAACCCAAGATCGCAAAAGCTGTTCCAGTTATTTATATCATCGATAATGACAGTGGTTTTCTAAATCACCAGGACACGGTTTATTACAAGGATAAATTCTTCACTGGCTATCGGTATGCCTTATACGAAAATGGCGATACCGCTATATTGCAATCTTATTTCAACGGGGTAGAGGAGGGGACGCAAAGAAAATGGTATCCAGACAAACAATTAGAAGAGGAACGTTTTTATATCAACGGCAAAAAAGAAGGTCTGCACAAAACCTGGTGGCCCGATGGTAAACAAAAAATGCTGTTTGAAGCATACAATAATGAGTACAACGGCGAATTCAGGGAATGGTATTCATCCGGGCTATTGGGCAAGCAATTCCATTATGTGAACGGACAGGAAGAAGGAAGTGAAAAGCTTTGGTGGGATAATGGTGTCATAAGAGCCAACTATGTTATCAGAGAAGGGAAAAAATATGGTTTCATCGGTTTAAAATTATGTGCAAATCCCAATGATTCGATCTATAAAAAATAATGCGCTGATATTATTGCTGCTGCTTGGCGCCTGCAAAAGCAATTCAAATTCAAAAGCTGAATTGCCGTTGCCCTTTATCAATAAGCCGGATTTTACACCCGAATGGATCAGTAAGGCCGATCCCGGCTATGATTCCATACACCGCATACCCGCCTTTTCATTCACCGACCAGGATGGTAAGACGGTAACAGAAAAAACAGTGGATGGGAAAATTTATGTTGCTGATTTCTTTTTTACACGCTGTGGAAGTATTTGTCCGAAGATGACCGGCAATATGGGGCTCTTGCAGCAAAGGTTCAAAGATGATGATGATATCCTGTTCCTGTCGCATTCCGTAACTCCTGATATGGACAGCGTACCCGCCTTAAAAAAATATGCCGAAGATAAAGGCGTCATCACCGGCAAATGGCACTTACTCACCGGCAACAGGGATTCCATCTACACCCTTGCCAAAAAACAATACTACGCAGGCGATACGGTTGGCTATTACCAAACCGGCAATCAATTCTTACACACAGAGAATTTTATACTCATCGATAAGCACCGCAGGATACGGGGTGTTTACAATGGCACGCTTCCGCTTGAAATGGAAAGATTGGGGGATGATATTGTTACGTTGAAGAAAGAAGAGTGATAGAACACAGATGCCACTGATCTATGCGGATAAAAATATTTTGGCACAATTGATATATTCATCCTGCACTAACTATTTCTACTTTTTTATTAAAGCTATATACTCAGGCAGAAAGCCGGGACTGCCTGTAACATAATATTTGCCTATATTTAAGTCTTAATAAATGATCAGATGAAATATTTATTTTTTCTTACCCTATTAGCGTTCATCTCTTTTAATTGTCAGAAGGAAAGCACGAATGATCCTGTAAGTATTTTACCAACACTTACTACAGCAACAGTCAATTCAGTAACTACTTTAACTGCCACCGGTGGCGGTAATATAAGTAGCGATGGGGGACTGGCTGTAACTGCCCGTGGTGTATGCTGGAGTACATTGGTAAATCCTGTTGTTACAGGCAGCCATACTACTAACGGAAGCGGAACAGGAACGTTTACAAGCACCCTCACATTACTGGTACCCGGTGCTACTTATTATGTACGTGCTTATGCCATCAATAGCGCAGGAACAGGGTATGGCGACCAGGTAAGTTTTGTAAGCACACCAACTATCAATTTACCAACGGTCACCACAACGGCAATAAGTTCAATAACAGCTACAACTGCAACAAGTGGCGGTAATGTAATTGCTGATGGCGGAGCAACAGTAACGGTTCGTGGTGTTTGCTGGAGTACTACCGCAAATCCTGTTGTTACGGGAAACCATACTACAGATGGAACAGGAACCGGAATATTTATAAGTAATATAACCGCACTTACAGCAGCTACTACTTATCATGTGCGGGCTTATGCAACCAATAGTATAGGGACTGCTTATGGGAATGATATAAGTTTTACAACATTAGCAGCAGCTCCTGATGTTTATCTGGCAGGATATGAATTTAATGGAACAAAATATGTAGCAAAAATTTGGAAAAATGGTGTTGTTACTTCTTTAACAAATGGTTCTAACGATGCCAATGCTTCTTCAGTATATGTAAATGGTACAGATGTTTATGTGGCAGGGGATGAAAATAATGGGACACAATATATTGCAAAGGTTTGGAAGAACGGCATTGTCACAAATTTACCTGGTAACTCTTGTGGTGGCTCATCCTCCTCGGTATGCGTTTCAGGCACTGATGTTTATGTAGGAGGAATGGAGAACGATTGCGTGTACAGTATCCCAAAGATCTGGAAAAACGGGATCCCCGGTACTTTGCCAGCCGGCCCCAGCCCTTATTCATCGGAGGTAAATTCCATGTATGTTTTGGGTACTGATGTATTTGCGGTCGGTTATGAGAATAGTGCCCCTACTATGTATGCGGTAGTTTGGAAAAATGGAATTGCTACTCACTTGCCAACTACCTCATCATATGCTGAAGCTTATGGAGTGTATGTTTCCGGCACAGATGTTTATGTGGTAGGCTATGACAAAAATGGAGCTGGCATACAGGTTGCTAAACTTTGGAAAAACGGCGTACCCACTGATTTATCGAATGGAACTGCAAGTGCCTATGCTGCTGGTGTATTTATTGTAGGTACTGATGTTTACGTAACTGGAAATGAGTATAATGGTACAGTAAGCGTTGCAAAACTTTGGAAAAATAGTATTGCAACTTCTTTAACGAATGGCACTAATGATGCTTATGGCTGGTCAGTATTTGGAATAGGAACAGATGTTTATGTAGCAGGAAGTGAAAGTAACGGAAC
>JANYIM010000151.1 GCA_025362055.1 Bacteroidota bacterium | reverse complement strand
CTGAACAACCTTCCAAAAAAATCGGGCAAACAGGTGTACACCTGCTGGGTGTATGTAATAAAAGGGAAAGCGCGTTTCACCACCTCTTGCAGCAACCCAGCTTTAAACCATGGCGACGGAGCTAATATGTCGGCGATTTCCCTGGCTTCCTGCAAATGGGAAAAGCTGTTGATCGTGAGGGCAGACGGCCTTGGTGATGAACTGAACATATACAGCAATGATAGCGATGCAGAATTTTATGTGTGCAATGTGCTGGTTAATGCAAATTGATAAGCAGAAGGGTTTGATGTTTTATCCAAACAATATTATCAGCTTGGTCAAATAAAAATAATAGAATGAAAAAAAAATATTTCCCACTGTTTACCTTATCAGTGGCGTTGTTCTTATCAATACGATCCGAAGCACAGGGCAGCCCTGCATTTTCCGGTTCATTAACCTGTAAGATAGCGGGCCACAACTGGACAGGGGCCATCCAGACCGCCATGTATAAAAAACAGGATGATTATATTTTTCTTGCTTTTGAAGACAATGTTTCCCGCCTGGAGGTAACACTGAAAACAGTAAAAAAAGAAATATCCAAATACATCCCTTACAAGGATATGATACGCGGGGATTATAAAAACGGTGTTGATCCTAACCTTACTTTTTTTTCCCGGTATTTTCCCGATAAGAAAAAACAGGATTACAGCAAAGCATTTACCATGCTGGAGGCCGATTTTTTTGTAGATGCACTCAACCTTCCGGCGGGCACCATAAAAATAGCGTTTGAAGAAAAAATGGGTAAAGCAACGAGGCGCTTTAATCCCCTGCATCCAAATGAGAACGATCTTGAAAAAATAGAGATAAAGAATGCAGAAAGCAGTGAAATAAAATTCATATCATTTTAAAAAAAATAACGAAATGAAACAAACCATCTTTCTTGCAGCCATCGCAATATTTTTTTCCTGCAATAACGCAGATAAGAATAAAGATGCAACCGCCCCAGCCAATACTGCCATTACAACTGCTGTAGCAGAGAATGCAGATTCATCCAGGTACATGAACCTGGAGACCGGCAGTGGAGCCAATTACCAGTTCAGCAAAATTCCCAATACTATCATGCTTGATAACGGAATGAAACTGGAATTCACAAAAATCGACCGCATGCCCACGCCCGATAAATTAAAAGTGAAACTTACGATCGCCGATGACAAAGCACAACAGGCCGATTATGAATTGGCCGACATTGAACTGAAAGCCACCAACACTTCTTCCAACGAATTAAAATTTGATGCAAATAATCCAATGTGCGCCGAATTTATGCTGTATTCAAAAGAAAATAACTATCAGACCTACCGGCAGCAATCCGATCTTTCTGCAGGTGTGCTATACATGAAGACAGACCCTATGGCCACCGATAAATTCAATGCAGAGAGTAAAAGTTTCGGTGCATTGTATGATGCGGCTTATAAAGCGGGTGAAACAAAAACAGGTAATGGTATTGCAATACCGGTTCCAAAGACTGTTGGTAAATTTGGCTATGTTTCTTTAAAGACAAGGGGCGGAGGTGTTTACAAAACATTTGCATGTGCTGTTAACCTGTAGCTTAAATTCTTCAAAACTCAAATCGTCTTTATTCAATAACTTTAAATATAAAAATCTATAACCATGCTAAAAAATACACTGGCCGCCATCCTGGGAATTTCAACCTTGTTGTTTTCATGCAATAGTAATTCTGCCAAGACAGAAGATGCCGCAAAAAATACCACCACCTCAACCGTAATAGCACCAGTGACAAATGAAACTGCAACAGCCGGCAATGGAGCAGTTGCATCCTTTATGATCAACGGATCACCCGCCATTACAACAGCATCAGAAAAGGATGACGGTAAACATACAAGCACTTTTTTTGTAAAGGACAAAATATTGAATGTATATATTCAAGGGTATATTGCACCGGATACCTATCGTCACCAAATGATGATCGCTGTAAAGAATTTCACTCCGGGCACCACAGGTGCTATTAATAATGCCACGGCACAATTTGCCCGGAAAGATGAGACCAAAAGAGAATTCATTTACGGTAACAGAAAAGAAGGGAGCTATAAATTAGTGATCGAAAAATGGGAGGATATTAAAGCAGCAGGCCCTTATCAAAATGCGCTTATCTCCGGCACATTTGAAGGCGATATGAACTGCGAAACCTGTTTTGACCCCGCATTAAAGAATTCACCTTTTGCACAAACACAGCATATCACTGCCGGTAAATTTGAAAATATAAAAGTGACCTTCTTTCAATGATTTGGTGACGATTCGATTTGGTGATTTGGAGATGAGGGTATTGGATAATAAACGGGTAAAATCATTTACTTTATTTCAATGTGATTAGTTTTATACTCGTCTTGCAATCACCAAATCTCCAAATCGTCACATCACCAAATCTCCAAATCATCAAATCTCCAAATCAATCCTATCTTTGCATCCTAAATAATGATGTATGCAATACGGAGATTTTTATTATCCAATGCCAGTCAATGAACCCGTTTTGAGTTATGCACCGGGCAGTAAAGAAAAATCAGCTTTAAAAACAGCCTTAAAGGAATTAAAAAGTACCATCGTTGATGTACCCATGTATATCGGGGGAGAAGAGGTGAGAACCGGCAGGACCGTGGAATTGCGCCCGCCACACGAACGTAAACATTTGTTGGGGCAATTTCATGTGGGCGAAGCCAAACACGTTACCAAAGCCATCAATGCGGCACTGAAAGTAAAAGACAAGTGGGCCAACATGAGCTGGGAGAACCGTGCCAATATATTCTTAAAAGCAGCCGACCTGCTGGCAGGAAAATATCGTGCATACATTAACGGTACTACCATGTTGGGACAAAGTAAAAGTTGCTTCCAGGCCGAGATCGATTCTGCCTGTGAATTAATAGACTTCCTTCGTTTTAACGTTCATTTCTTAAGTGATATCTATCGCCAGCAACCCATCAGCGGGCCTAATATGAACAACAGGATGGAATACCGCCCGCTGGAAGGATTTGTATTTGCATTGACCCCGTTCAACTTTACAGCGATCGGCGGCAACTTGCCAACGAGTGCGGCTATGTGCGGAAATGTAGTGATATGGAAATGCGCCAACACGCAGGTGTACAGTGCACAAATGTTCATGCGCATTTTAAAAGAAGCAGGTTTGCCGGATGGCGTCATCAACCTGGTCTTTATTGATGGGCCTACGATCGGGGAAGTGGTTTTCAATCATCCTGATTTTGCAGGCATACATTTTACAGGCAGTACGGGTGTTTTTAATAAAATGTGGGAAACCATCGGGAAGAACATGGCCATGTACAGGTCTTATCCGCGTATTGTTGGTGAGACAGGGGGAAAGGATTTCGTGATTGCACACAAAAGCGCCGATGTGGATGTAGTTGTTACTGCATTGGCACGAGGGGCATTCGAATACCAGGGACAAAAGTGTTCTGCCGCATCGCGGGCATACATCCCTTCCAATTTAGCAGCCGAAGTAAAAAAGAAACTGGTTGAACAGGTAAAGACGATGAAGATGGGAACCGTAGAGGATTTTACCAACTTCATCAATGCCGTGATCGACGAAAAAAGTTTTGATAAACTGGAGAGCTATATCAAAGCCGCCAGGAAAAGAGACAGCGGCGCTAAGATATGGGTAGGTGGAGGTTGTGATAAAACGAATGGTTATTTTATTGAACCCACCATCATTGAAGCAACTGATCCGTATTATGTAACAATGTGCGAAGAATTATTTGGCCCCGTACTAACGGTGTATGTATACGATGAAAATAGGTATGAAGAAACGTTGAAGCTGGTGGATAGCACTTCGCCCTATGCATTAACAGGAGCTGTGATCGCACAGGATCGTTTTGCCGTGGAACTGGCAACAAATAAATTACGTAACAGTGCCGGTAATTTTTATATCAATGACAAGCCAACTGGTGCTGTTGTTGGCCAGCAACCTTTTGGGGGCGCCCGGGGAAGCGGCACCAATGATAAGGCCGGTTCTATACTGAACCTGTATCGCTGGTTAAGCGCAAGAACGATCAAGGAAACATTTAATTCGGCTACGGATTACCGTTATCCGTTCCTCCAGGAAAAATAATTAGTATTCAATATTAAATAAACAAACTGAATGAAGGTAGTATTGAATCATACTGAATTTGAAGAAAAGATCGGCCAATTGTCGCAATCGGTCCTGTTAAAATACCCGCAATTGGATGATGTTGTTTTTATCGGCATCCAGCAAGGCGGTGTAACATTGGCAGATGAGATCATTGACAGCTTACAAAAAAATGACCCTTTAAAAAAAATTCAGTACGGGCAGCTCGATATTACTTTTTATCGGGATGATATCCGCAAAGAGATACTGGCTCCCGATATCATGAACCTTCCCTTTTCCATTGAAAATAAAAACCTGGTGCTGATTGATGATGTACTTTTTACAGGCCGCACCATTAAAGCGGCACTGGATGTGCTGCTGGACTATGGCCGTCCTGCAAAAGTGGAACTCTGCGTGTTGATCGATCGCCGGGAACACCGGCAGTTCCCTATCCAGGCCGATTATGTGGGAATGACCCTGCCTACTGATAAACTGGATAAAGTAAAATTGATAAAAGACGGTTCGGGGAATAAGCATGTTGTATTGGTGCAACACTAATTGATCACGAAGGGATAAACCCCCGGCGGCAGGGAGTTGCAGGGGATATATATCGTCTCCGCTGCGCTGCGGTGAAAATATCGCAGAATTTATAAATTTACCATAGCTTTGCTTTTTAATGCAACTATCTACTAAACATTTACTGGGCATTAAAGACATTTCCGCGGCAGATATTTCCCTTATTCTCTCCACTGCCCGTCAATTCAAAGAAGTTTTACAAAGACCCATTAAAAAAGTTCCTTCACTCCGGGAAGTTACTATCGTAAATTTATTTTATGAGAACAGTACCCGTACCAGGATATCTTTTGAACTGGCTGAAAAGAGACTGAGTGCAGATACCATTAATTTTTCTGCTTCGGCTTCTTCTGTTTCCAAAGGCGAGACCTTATTGGATACCGTGAATAATATTTTAAGCATGAAAGTGGATATGGTAGTGATGCGTCATAGCGCAAGCGGTGCCCCGCATTTTCTTGCCAAACATATTCCTGCTGCCATTATCAATGCGGGCGACGGAATAAATGAACATCCTACACAGGCCCTGCTGGATGCATTTTCTATCCAGGAAAGAACGGGGCAGTTGGAAGGGAAAAAAGTGGTGCTCATTGGTGATATCATGCATTCAAGGGTAGCACTCAGTAATATCTATTTATTAAAGAAGATGGGCGCTGAAGTGATGGTTGCTGGTCCGCCTACCCTGATCCCTAAATACATCAACGAAGCCCTGGGGGTAAAAGTAGAATACAATGTTAAGAAGGCTTTGGAATGGTGTGATGTGGCCAATGTGTTGCGCATTCAGTTAGAACGCCAGAACCAGGTGCTTTTTTCTTCGTTGAGGGAATATAACCTGGCTTATGGGGTAAGTAAAAAACTACTGGACGGATTAAAAAAAGAGATTGTGATCATGCATCCCGGTCCTATCAACCGCGGCGTGGAAATTGACAGTGATGTAGCCGACAGCAACCGGTCCATTATTTTACAGCAGGTAGAGAATGGGGTGGCAGTGCGGATGGCGGTATTGTACCTGTTGTCCGGAAAATGATTTGATAATTTGATGATTTGGAGATTTAAAAATGACTTTGGAATGCCTACCTGATTGTTGGGAATGTGTTAATTTTATAAAAGTTTTTTCTTACCATCATAACCAGCGCCCCCAAAGATCAAATTGTGGCCCTATGCAAACAAACAAAGGATAGAATCTTATAGTGGATTTGACATTCAAATTCGCGTTGAAAGTGATCAGATATGTAGAATCATTGGAAGAAAAATGGAAATATGTGATCGCAAGGCAACTTTTAAGAGCCGCAACAAGCATTGGTGCAAATGTAAGAGAGGCTCAAAATGCTGAAAGTAAAGATGATTTTATACATCGATTTAAAATAGTAGCGAAAGAAGCTGATGAAACGGAATACTGGCTATTGCTTTGTAAGCATTCGGATGAATATACAGATTGTGATCAGTTACTTGAAGACTGCGTTGTGATTGTTAAAGTAATATCAAAAATACTAGGCTCTTCGAAGCGAATGCATTAATTAACAAATTGTCAAATCATCAAATCTCCAAATTAATATGCGTATTTGTCTCTTCCCCGGCACCTTCGATCCCGTAACACTGGGTCATACTGATATCATTGACAGGGCGCTGCCATTGTTTGATAAATTAGTAATTGGTATCGGCAGAAATATCAATAAAGAACCTATGTTCAGCGACGAGCAAAGGCTGCAATGGGTAAAGGAGATTTACAAGGACGAGCCTAAGGTTGATGCAGTTATTTATGATGGATTGACAGTAGACTGTTGTAAAAAAGTAGGCGCCCAATTTATTTTGCGCGGTATCCGTTATGTGAATGATTTTGAATATGAAAAAGCGATCGCAGATATGAACCGCAGTATCGCACAACACATCGAAACCGTTTTTCTTACCTGCCTTCCGCAATATACTTCTGTAGCGTCTACACTTGTACGTGATGTGATCCGTAATGGCGGTAATGTATCACAGTTCCTCCCGTCAGTAGTGAACCGCACCATTGCAAAAAAGAACTGATCTTTCCTTTAAATTAATCCTGAAGATACATGCCGATCTGGTTCAATAAATCATTAACATTACCCGAATTAACTCCTTTGGGTCCGGGTACCATGGGGGAGTGGCTTGGTATGGAATGGGTTGCTATCGGTGACGACTACCTGAAAATGCGCATGCCGGTAGATCACCGTACTAAACAACCTTATGGCATATTGCATGGCGGGGCAAGTTGCTCACTGGCTGAAACTATTGGCAGCATTGCATCTCATTATGTAATTGACAATGAAAGATTCATTTGTGTAGGATTGGAGATCAATGCCAATCATGTTCGCAGTGCAAGAGAAGGATATGTAACGGCCACCTGCACGCCGCTTCACCTGGGTTCGTCTACGCATGTATGGGATGTTAAGATACATGATGATGGAGGGAAATTGATCTGTGTAAGCAGGTTAACGGTAGCGATACTGAAAAAGATCGCCCCCATGTCTTAAAGGGGATTTATTCAACGTCACTATAGTTTCCACGAAATCCCTAAGCGGAGAGCTTAGGATATTTTAATTGAATGCGAATGCCAGTTCTCCTTTCGTGGATGGGGCTAAATGGATGCTGATACAGCATTCTTTTACGGCTCATCAAAAAACACCTCCAAAATATCTTTTATCGAAGGGTACGTATTTTTCATCGGCTCTTTTATTTCCTTTGTCCTTACCCATTTTACGGCTGTGATATTCTCTTCTTGTTGAGGTATTGCTTCCTGGCCAGCAGGACATGTCATATAAAACCAGTGAGAGATCTTTAAAAAATGTTTCCCAAACTGATCATAAGTATGATAGGTCTCACCTGTTTTTTTCTTCACCGTTAATTTTTTTATACCCGTTTCTTCGGTTACTTCTCTTTTTGCACAGTCTGCCGGTTGCTCACCCTTTTCCATCTTGCCCTTGGGCAGGTCCCATTTACCAAGG
>JANYIM010000105.1 GCA_025362055.1 Bacteroidota bacterium | reverse complement strand
GACTTTCAACATGCCCTGCATGCTATTGAAGCCGTGAAAGCGGGATGTGATGCCTATGTAGAAAAACCGTTCGCAGAAACGATGGAAGATAACCGGGCGGCGTTAAAAGCCATTAAAGCCACCGACAGGATCGTGCAAATTGGTTCGCAAAGAAGAAGCGGGAAAAACTATACTGCCGCAAATGAATTTATCAGTTCAGGTAAGTTCGGTGCCATTACCATGGTTGAATTAACATGGAATGTGAACCAACCGGGCCGTTGGCGCAGGGCGGCTTTGCTGGATCAGTTAAAAGAAGAAGATACCGACTGGACAAGATTTTTATTGAACAGGCCGCATGATACATTTGATCCAAGAAAATATCTGGAGTTCCGTTTGTTCTGGCCTTACTCTTCGGGTTTGCCCGGGCAATGGATGAGCCACCAGATCGATACCGTTCATTGGTTCAGCGGAATGCAACATCCCCGTTCGGTTGTTGCCAATGGAGGAATCTATATGTGGAAGGATGGGAGAAAGAACTGGGATACGATCACTGCTGTTTTTGATTATGGCCCCGTCAACGACCTTACCAATGGTTTCCAGGTAACTTTTGCTTCACGTATGCATAATGGTGATGACCGTCCTGCAGAGATCTATTATTCCAATGGCGGAGAATTGAACCTTAATACCAATATGGTTTCTCCAAAAGGCGGCCTGACAAAAAAATTCGCCGATGACATGAAAATGCAACCGAATTTATTACCCGAGCTTAGTTTGTCTGAGGTTGTGCCTGTATCCACTGCTGCGAATACCGGCGGGGATATACTAACGTCTAATCATATACGCAATTGGATGGAATGCATCCGTAGCCGCAAACAACCCAATGCCCCGGTTGAGGCAGGTTACAGCCATTCCATCGCAACCATCATGGCCAATGCTGCTGTGCATACAGGTTTAAAGGTAACTTTTGATGAAAAGACACAGGAGGTAATGGCAGGAGGTAAGGCATTTAAATATTGAGATAAATTTAACCACAAAGTGCATAGAGTGTCTTTTCTTTGTGTCCTTTGTGAAAACGCCTTTGTGTTCTTTGTGGTAAAATAAATACTTCATTTCGTAATAAAATATTTATGATGAAATATATTGCCTTGTTTGCAGCTGCAATATTGTGCTTCCTGTTATCATTTGCACAAAAAGAACAAATGGTAAAAGTTGTAAAAGATTCAAAAGAAAAAAAGGTAGACATCTTTATCGGCAAAAAATTATTTACAAGTTTCTTATACCCCGATAGCCTGGAAAAACCGGTATTGTATCCTTTACATGCTGCCAATGGAACTGTCGTCACCAGGGGTTTTCCATTAGATCCTCAACCGGGAGACCCGATCGATCATCCCCATCATATAGGCATGTGGTTCAATTATGAGAATGTGAACGGGCTCGACTTCTGGAATAATTCCTATGCCATTTCTAAAGAAAAAAAACAATTATACGGGTGGATCAAAACGCAGGGTGCACCTGAAGTATCCAGCGGAAAAAAAGGAACACTCACTTATCATGCCAACTGGACCAATCAGCAAAACGATGTATTGATGGAAGAAACAACCAAATTTGAATTCAGTGGAAATGCACATCAGCGCATCGTTGACCGTACAACAACTTTAAAAGCAAATACAACAGTTCTTTTTACAGATGCAAAGGATGGTTTGCTGGGGATGAGGCTGGCACATCAATTACAAATGCCCAACAAAGAAGACCAGAAATTTACAGACAGTAAAGGCAATGTCACCATTGTAAAAGGCGGAACCGATAATATTCCAACAGGAAATTATATCACCAGCGAAGGAAAGAAAGGAAATGAAGCCTGGAGTACAAGGGGCAGGTGGTGCAAGGTATATGGCAAGATGGGAAATGATTCCATAAGTATTGCCATCATTGATCATCCAACAAATCCAAACTACCCAACATTCTGGCATGCCCGCGGTTATGGCTTGTTTGCCGCCAATCCCCTGGGCGAAAAAGTGTTCACCAACGGCAAAAGCGTTAAGAACCTTGAATTAAAAAAAGGCGAATCGGTTAGTTTCCGGTATAGGATAATAATTGATGATGGCAACAAAACAATTAGTGATGAACTGCTGAATAAATCAGCGGATGATTTTGGGAAACAATAGTTGTGTATCCGCGGGGTTTTCTTTTTGTTGTAGTGCCCGGGGGCGGTATTATTTAGAAATACCTATAAAAAAATCGCCGTCATCTGGATCTATTTTAAATGAAGTGCCTGTTGTGCTATCCGACACTCTTTTCATTTCCTTTTCAAATTCAACGGTAATTGTTGTACCACCGGAATTATTTACAACTACACCATTCCTGAATACTCGTTTAAAGGCCCCTGGTACTATCAGTTGCTTATCACTTTGGGGTTCTCCCAGCTTTATATCCCAAAAAGAAAACCAATGATGATTATGAAAATGATCGCCATACAAAACATAACCATTTGAATGAACCAGGGTATAGGTAGTTGTATTGCGCATGCGTTTCAGGTCGGGTTCCCCAACGCAATTCACGGGTTCGCCCATCATGTCAACCACGTTGATCTTTGGACTTTGAACAGAGCCTTCCCACAACGGAAGCACTTCAGGATTATTAACTTTATAACACTCCATATAGGCACCATTGATATACTTCGCACGTTCCGCATCATATTTATAATTGGAGTTGGTGATGATCAGGTATTTGTCGCCAATTGCCGCTCTTAGTTTTTTAAAAAAAGCAGCGGAGGGTCCAAACCAATCTAAGAATACGCCATCATATACGCCCGACTCCACCATACACTTTGCCTGTTGGCATAGATGCTCCATTAAATTATGATTGGTTGTATCAAGCAAGTACCTGGGTAGCGCCATCTTATCGCCGGTTGCAGTAACCCTGTTACCATCAATGTCTCTTTTCCAAAATTCGTGGTCCTTGGGCAACAATGAATCCATATAATCACGCCATCGCAATTCAGCCAATATGATAATGTTTGGATTTAGCTTCAGCGCTTCTTTTCTGCGTTCAATCGCTTCCGTTAGATTAGAAAACGTATCGCCCAGTGCCGGGTACTTCCCCGCCCAGTTAGCGCCAACTACCCGGTTCCCGGGTTTGCTGTTTTCTTTCCCAATTGATTCCCATACAATATCATGATGTGTGATCTGATCAAGCCGGTTGTTGTTTGCAAAATCAATACAATTACCCCATGGTTTGGCAATAGAGGGAAAATCGTGACTGTTAACCCTTTCGGCAATGGATCTTGTTTTAAAGGGATATTTATTGTTTAGTTCCTGGCCGGTAGAAGTGGCGGTTACGAAAGATAATGCTATGAAAAGAAAACAAATTTTACCGGTCATCTTATCAGAAAATTGTAACTAAGATCAAAATAAGTTATAGTAAGTTAAACAATTAATAATGGAATGCTTGCGCCAGAGCGGGTGGGTTTATACCAAATAGTTGGTATGCCAATTTCGAAAAAGTAAATGTATTTTTACGAACATGATCCTGAGAGTATCCTTATACTTAATTCTTACAGTTTTCCAGCCAGCCTTTATTATTGCTCAGAACATAACAACCATTGCCGGTACAGGAGTTGCAGGTTACAATGGCGACGGTATTGCTGCTACGAGCGCCCAGTTGAATTATCCAAATGGCCTTGCAATTGACGCGGCTGGAAATATTTATATTGGTGAACAGAACAATCAGCGTATTCGCAAAATTGATGTAATTACAAGTTTAATAAGTACCATTGCCGGAACCGGAACCGGGGGATATAATGGAGACGGGATACTTGCTGTTAATGCGCAGTTAAATGATCCAACGACTTTGGCTTTCGATGGGAACGGGGATCTTTTTGTTACTGACCGGTTTAATAACCGAATACGTAAAATAACGATGTCAACGGGGATCATCAGTACGGTAGCAGGAACGGGAACATCTGGTTATAATGGAGATGGGATTCTGGCAACTACTGCACAATTAAATATTCCTTTTAATATTGCATTTGATGCAAATGGCAATCTGTTTATTGCTGATTGGGGGAATTATCGTGTACGCAAAGTAGATACGAATACGGGTATTATCAGTACCATTGCCGGAACAGGTGTATCGGGTTATAATGGTGATGGGATCGCTGCCACAACTGCACAACTTAGTGGCCCCAGCGGAATCATATTTGACAATGCAGGAAATACTTTCATATCGGATTTCGGAGGCCAACGTATCCGCAAGATCACAAAAAACACCGGCCTTATTAGTACTATTGCCGGAACCGGAACAGCAGGGTATAATGGAGATGGGATCGCCGCTACAACTGCACAACTCAATGGTTGTTGGGGTATAAGATTTGATGCCGCAGAAAATATGTATTTGGGAGATGCGGGGAATCAACGCGTTCGTGAAATAACAAAAGCTACCGGTTTGATCAGTACTATTGCCGGAACCGGAACAGCGGGGTATAATGGAGATGGGATACCCGCAACCACTGCACAACTGTATAGTCCCTATAATATTTATTTTGACATAATGAATTGCAACCTGTTTATCGCAGATTATGTAAATAGTCGAATTCGGAAAATTAGTGGTGGATTTACAGGATGTCCTTCTCCGGTGGCTCCCGGCAATCTTGTTTCCTGCCAGGTGTTGCCGGCTGTTTCAATTAATAATGCCAACAAAAACTCGTGGGTACCTGTTTTTGATAGTTCTGGAAATATTGCTGCCATGATCAACGCAAATGGAAATAACCTTGGTACAATAAGCGCTTCCTTATTTACCAAGACGGGTACCTGCAGAATTGATGGTAGTCACAGGATATACCTGAACAGGAATATAACCATCACTCCGCAAAACCAACCATCCACTGCAGTAAGTGTACGTTTATACATTTTAAAGGCCGAACTGGATTCCTTAAAAACAGCTTTGAACGACCTGGGGCAGCCATCGGGTGTGGCATCTGTCAGCGATGTGGATGTATTCAAGAACAGCGATGCCTGTTCAGCATTGGGCAGCAATACAGCAGTTCCACTTGTAGCAACCGGTAGTGCATACAATTCGGATTATTATTTACAGGCCAATGTTTCCAGTTTTTCGAGTTTCTATTTTGCAAACAAGTTATTGTCTTCAATCCTGCCTGTTAAGATCAGTTCTTTTTCAGGCACCGGCAACTCAACTTTTAATAACTTATCCTGGAAGGCTTCATGCAATGGTTCAGTCACATTTATTATTGAACGCAGTGAAGATGGTATCCATTTTACTGATATCGGTACAGTTGTTGCCACTGCTTTGGATTACTCCCGGCCTTTTGTTTTTAAAGATCTTACTCCATCACTCCGAAAAAACTACTACCGGGTAAGAATAAACGAAACAGGTGGTGGTGTTACTTACTCAAATGTGATCCTTATACAGGATAATGAAAGCGGCCCTTTAGTAATCTCGATCAAACCAGGTATAGTAACAGGGCCTGTTTTAAACCTACAGGTTAACTCCTATAGCGCCCGCCCCGTTTTAATGATCATCATAGATGCCCAGGGGAGTAGGGTGTTCCAAAAAGAACTGAATGTGCAAGCAGGGGATTCTACACCATTCATAACAACAGGGAGATTATCAGCTGGTGTTTACTGGTTGTATGGCATCGATAATTGGGGCAGGTCAAAGGGTGTGAAATTTATTAAAAATTAGTCGCCAATTGAAGTTTCCTCGTTAAGTTAATACTGCCAGCAATGATCCAACAGGATTCACAACATCGTTAATTACTGTCTTCGATAAATTATTAGCAGGTTTTATACTCAATGCTGCTGGTCACGGGTATTGGCAAAGGTGGAGGTGTTTGTTGCTGTAGCCTGCCCCTACAAGCGTAGCGGAACTCAGGATCATGCACCGCTTTTGCCAATACCATCCTATGTTTGTATTTCTTAACTTTTAGTTGTTAAAGAATGTGGGGGGAAGCTATCATTTGTGATCATTTGTGATCATGAATTTGCTTTGAATGTTTTCCTGCTGTACACTTGTTTTTTCATTTAAAAACAATCATTATGGCAATAGGAAAAGGAAACCTGGTCTTGCAGAACTTCAGCGGGATGATCGGCAAGAACCTGGTGATCAAACAATATAGAGATAAGGTAGTCATCGCTACATACCCATGGACACCCAAGCGAAAAGCATACCCGTGTCAAAAGGTATACCGTGATCGTTTTAAAGAAGCGGTTAAATATGCAAGGAGTATCATGTATAGCCGCGACCCACGCAACCAGGAACTTAAAAAACAGTATGAACTGCAGTTAAAGCCCAACCAGCAGCTATATCACTACCTCATTGCGGAGTGTCTCCGCCTGCTCAAATTAGAGCAAATGCTACCCGATCATAAGCAAGTTTAAAGCAGGTTTTAGCGCAATGTCTGCGAAGGACCTGCGAAAGACGAACGAATTGTCAACGAAGGGTGAACGAAGCAACGTAGGACGAGCTAGGGAAGAGAGTGGGAGAAGAGTAAGGAAAGAGTACTGAAACAGTAACGAAAATGCAGGGAACGGGTAACACCGTTCCCCTTTTTTTATAGAGAGAATTGGAGTATGTAGCCTGTTGGTGGGTTTATAGGACGCTGTGAGAGGCCAGACATGTGAAGTTAATACTGCTGGCAAATGGCTTACGTGGCAATGGATATAAAGTATGGATCAAAACAAGTCCCTGCTCCGAACGCGCTGATCAGGTAACTATTGCTAAAGGTTAACCAGGAAATCATTAGGGGGCTATATAAATTCCATATCCAAATGCAGCGCCGGTTGCGTTCACTGGTTTTGGCAGGTCGGTTGCAATACCATTTTTCCAAGATCGTGCCGTAAAAATCCCACTATTGACATCGAAACCTGCTGCATAGACGTCTGAGCCGATTGCAAATACACCGTCTACTTCACCCCCCGCTGTATATGGCAAGGTGGTGCTTGTTCCGTTTTTCCAGACAGCTGGAAGGTTGTTTAGATTGCCGCCTATATAAGTATCAGCTCCTGAAACAGAAACGGAATAAAAACTGTTGCTGCCAGTAAAATTGGTGGTAACATTATTATGCCATGACCAGGATCCTCCGCCCATGGTTCCTACCAGGGTTATGTCAGATCCGCTAACATATATACCATTCACTGCGTTTCCGAAATTTAGGTAAGTAGGTGTTCCATTTTTCCAGTAAGTAGCCTTATTATTTGTATTGTATCCACAAACATATATATCTGTTCCTGAAATTGAAATGCCTGTAGCCCATGAAGTTGTTTGAGCTGTTGTTAAACTAGTTGCTACTCCATTTTTCCAAAGTTTAGCAACCTGTCCGGCTCCCGTTTCTTCATAGCCTGCTACATATACATCGGTTCCGCTAACATACACTGCAAAGGCATCCGAAGCTGTGTTTGGGGCTGTGGTAAGTGCAGTACCAACACCATTCTTCCAAACTTTTGCAATACCAAATGAGTTTGCAGCATTCCTTTCGAATCCTACGACATATACATCTGTGCCCGATACGAAGACGGCTCTTGCCCATGCCTGGCGGGTTCCGTCCGACAGTTGAGTTAACACGCCATTTTTCCAGACTGCGGCTATATCCTGTGAACTGCCGGAAAGGCTACCTACAACATATACATTATAATTGATCGCTGTTGTGGTAAAACTCAGTTCATTCCCATAAGCTGTACCCACACTATTAGTGGCAAAGGACCTTACATAATAAACTGTACCCGGATTTAATCCGGTGATAGAAGATGAAAAACTTCCTGTGCCTGTTCCGCTATTCACATAATTACTACCGGAGATCACAACTCCTGAAGAAGTACCCCAGCAAAATCCTTTGCTGGTAACAGTCGCACCACCATCAGCGCTCACATTTCCACTGACCGAAACGGATGTGGTTGTAACAGTACTTGTTGAAGTGGTTGTAACAGTAGCGATCTGCGGAGTGGGTTGTGTTGTGCTATCAGACTTCTTGCAGGAATAAAATAGAATGCAGCAAATGCTAATAGTTAGGACTTTTCGCATAAGTGTACAGTTTTATAGTTGTGGATATAAAAATAAATATAAACAAAAAAGCGAACATTTCCGCCGTGGTTGGTGATCTTCACTCCGTCAAATTTAGAATCTTTTCCGTTACCGAACGCCACGGCGACTCACAGGCGGCGGCTGGCTTACGAACTTCTATCGGAGTACCAACCACGGC